>CAYIRC010000004.1:0-46716 GCA_964365855.1 Candidatus Woesearchaeota archaeon | reverse complement strand
CTTCTCCCTGAACATCTTCTCTTTTTGGAGCAATTGCATCAATTTCATCAATAAAAATAATTGATGGAGCATTTTTTTCTGCTTCTTCAAAAATATCTCTAATTTTCTTTTCTGACTCTCCGTAGAATTTGCTCATGCATTCTGGCCCATTAAGCAAAATAAAATGTGCTTCAGATTCACTGGCAACAGCTTTTGCCAATAATGTCTTTCCAGTTCCTGGCGGCCCGTGAAGCAAAACTCCTTTTGGCGGCTCAATCCCGAGTTTGTCAAATATTTCAGGATGTTTTAAAGGCAGTTCAACCATCTCTCTAATCTTTTTAATTTCTTCAGATAATCCCCCAATGTCTTCATAATTAACTTCAGGAACAACATCTTCTGAAATTTCAACAGCTTTGGGATTAAGTATAACTTCTGTATCCTCATTAATAATGCATGAAACTCCAGCAGGAGCTGTAGATAATACAACAAACTTTAATTGCTGAAATCCTGACAATCCAAATCCTCCAAATAAATCCTGCAAATCTCCAAACATATCAGGGAATCCTTCACTCATTAAATCTCTTCTTCTTTGCACTCCTCCCAAAGAAATAATGTCTCCTTTAAATACAGCTCTTCCAAGAAGTCCATTTTTAAACATCTCAGGGTCACCCTGAACAAGTATTCCTGCTTGTGCAGGAGCGATAGAAATCTTATTTGCAGGCTTTGCATCAGCTTTTTTAACAACTACTTTTTCACTAACACCAGCTTTTGCATTTTTTCTTATTAATCCATCAATTCTAATTATTCTTTCTCCAACATCAGCAGGATATGCTCTGTCAACAATCGCAACAGTTTCTCTCCCCCCTTTAATCGAAATTACATCTCCTCTGTTTAGCTCAAGCATTTTCATTATTTGAGGGTCAATTCTAGCAATCCCTTTATAAGCATCATCCTGCAATGCTTCAACAACATTTAATGCAATTTCAGCTTCTTTCTTCATCTTCTTCTCCAAATACTATTCTCAGTTCTCTAAAGTCTTCAAATGACAATCTTACAATATTATCCATTTCCTTTTTCATTTGTCTGTGTTGCTCATTTATAAAATCTATTATTTCTTTAGGAATACTTATAGCGTGGCTGTTCCCAACCACCCTTAACTTAACACTAAAAGTTCTGTCTTTTAAATCATTAAAATGCTGAAGCCCATTCAAATCAGCAGGATGTATTATTTTATCATTGCACTTCGGGCATTGCATCGCTCTAAGCTGAAGTCCGCATTTATCCACAATTGTCGGCTTCATTTCAATATTGCATCTCTTGCATGTTATCTTTGCATCAAATATATCCGTCATGTTACTGTTTTATGTGTATACTTCTAGTGTATACATACTATTTAAATATTTTGATTATATATTCAAAATTTCATGCAGGACTTCCACATTTCCAGAAAATAATTTCTAAGCATTCTTACAAGGGGCTTTGAATCAGTCCAGATTGTAATATAATCCTCACTGTTTTGTATTTCAGGCCTGCCAATTGTAATCCTTGCATATTTTCCATCAAAAACACCAAATCTTAAGGGGAATTATCCAAATTTTTGGTTATATTTTTTTATCTTGCACCCAATTTTTTTCCATTCTTTTGCCCTTTTTATATTTTCTTTATTAATAACACCAATAAGCCTTACATTAACTCCTTTCTTAACAGCTTTTTCCATCGCTCTTATTCCCTCTGCCCAGAATTTCCAGTTTCTTTGCACTCCAAAAATTTCTTTTTCAACTTTCTGATTCGACTCAGCTAACTTGTCCATAATTGCCTTTTGTCCTTTTATTAAATAAAAAGTGCATTTTTCTTCAGGCTCTTTAATTTCATCAATAAATTCTGAATGTTTTTTTAAATCTTTTAGTTTTTCTTCTTTCTCCTTAAGCTTTCCATCAATATGGCTCTTAAGATTAATCAGCCTGAATTTGTTTTCAGGAATATCTCCTACTAATCCTATTTTTTCCAAATTATTCATAATTCCGTAAATCTTATTTTGTGGAACACCTGAACCAGCGCTTAACTTCACAACACTTGTTTCTCCAAGTTTTATAAGAGAAACAATAATTTTAGATTCATATTCTCCAAATCCCAGATTTTTGAAAAAATCAACTTTATCCATAAATCCGAAGCCCAATTCACATTTTTAAATACTTTTATACTGAGAAAGTACTTTAATTATAACTAGTTTTGAAGCAATTTCAACTTATGAAAAAAGAGATTATTCAGGTTAATTTCAGAATTTCAGTCAAGGCATTTCTTATAAATAACGAAAAAATCTTTGTAGTAAAAAGGGCTTCAGGCGATGTTCAAAGCCCAAACATCTGGGAGCTTCCTGAAGGAAGATTAGAATTAGGCGAAGACCCTTACTTAGGCCTAATAAGAGAAATCAAAGAAGAAACTGGCTTGTATGCAAGGCCAATATGCCCGTTAACAGTACGGCATTTTGAAAGAAGCGACGGCCAGACAATAACAATGATAATTTTTTTCTGCAAGTTAATGGGCGGAGATGCTAAATTAAGTGAAGAGCATTCTGAATCCAGCTGGATTTCATTGGAAGAAGCAATGTCAAAGCTGACTGATTTTTTCCATAAAGAGCTTGACACCTTCAGCAGATTAAATCTTCTCAATGTTGACTTAAAATGACAGATTCTCAGAAAATTGATTTTTCAATGTATGGCTGGAGAAAAGCAATGATTTCTCAAGGGCTAAAAGATATCGAACAGATATTTTATTTTGATAGATTAATTGATGACATAAATCTTAGAAAATCAGGCTTGCCATGTTGGGCTGGGATAAAAATTCCTGCAGAAGAATTTGATAAAGAAAATCCAGAAGTTAAAAGTTTTTTACAAGAATATAAAAGATGTATGTTAAGAATAATTCCAAAAGAAGGTGTTAAAGGGCTGCCAAGATTTTTTACATTTGATATTTATTCATGGGAAAATTGTCTATCATTCATAGAACTAATAACAGAAACACAATCTGCAAAAGGGTTTAGCTTTAAATCAAATTATAATTCTTATGATTTTGGATTATCAGAATATGAACCTGCAAGTTATAGTGGAGTAATTGTTTCAAATCAAGAAACATTAAGAGCAGAATCATCAAGGGAAATCCATTATAAAGATGGCAAAAGGAGAAGATTAAGTGGCCTACAGGCAATCTGCGAAGGGAAAACACCAGATGTCTCTTGTCTTATCAGTTTAGAAAAGCCAGAAACATCATGGTTTGCAAATTGCCCAGAATCAGTTGCACAACACCAAATATTGATAATAAAAAAGGTTCTCTCGCATTTAGACCTTGCACATGATTCATTCAGTCCTCTTTTTATGCAAGGATATTTTGAATGGGTTCATACAAAAACAGGAAAAATAAAGTTCTGGGACTACAAAACAAATCCTTCTTTCTATCAATAATCAAATTTATTAATCTCTTTGTCATTGTCTAAAAATGGAAAAAAGAGGCGAAATTGAGCTTATTAGGGAAAGCAATAAAACAATTCTCGAAAAATCAAAGCTTCCTAGGCCAGTAAGAAAATATCTTCTAAAAAAAGAAGATGCTGAAATTCAGAAGCTAAAACATAATGCATTAAAAATAAGCATAAAAGAAGGTTCTGCTTTAAGTGTTTCAGGACTAGGCAGCACATATATTACTCCATTTGCATTAGCTCTAAATGCTAAATCAATTCATATTGGTATTCTAAGCTCACTTTCAGGATTGTTGAGCCCATTAGCGCAATTTTTCGGCAGCAGGTTGATGGAAAAAAATTCCAGAAAAAATATTGTTATGAAATTCGTGCTGGCTGAAGCATTAATGTGGTTGCCGATTGCACTTTTAGCTTTTTTATTTTGGCAGAATATTCTCCCAGGATATGCCCCATTTATCTTAATAGGTCTATACTCACTGCTGGTTATTTTCAGCGGATTCTCATATCCTGCCTGGTTTTCATGGATGGGAGATTTAGTTCCCGAAGATGAAAGAGGAAAATATTTCTGCACGCGAAATAAAACTACAGGAATTGTCGGATTAGTTGCTACACTAATAGGCGCATACTTATTGAAAGTTTTTGAGTCTAAAGGCTATGTTCTGATAGGATTTGCAGTTTTATTTATTTTGTCATTCGGTTTCAGAATGACTTCTTTTAGATACCTTCATAAGCAATATGAACCAAGATTTAAATTAAAAAAAGGGTCTTATTTTTCAATATGGTCATTCCTGAAAAGAATGGACAATTACGGCAAGTTTGCAGTTTATCAGACCTTCTTTAATTTTGCATTAATGATTGCAAGCCCATTCTTTTCAGTATATATGCTAAAAAGCTTGGGATTTAACTATGTAACTTATATAATAGTAAGCCTAAGTTCTTCAGTATTTTATCTTTTATTCTTGCCTCTGGCAGGAAAATTTTCAGATAAATACGGCAATGTAAAATTATTCTTCATAGCTAACATTCTTTTTGTAATTGGCCCGATTCTATGGCTGTTTATCAAAAGCCCTGTTTTACTTATTGCTCTACCTCAAGTAACTTCTGGGATGGCAAATGCCGCTTTAGTTATATCTGTAACAAACTTTACATATAGTGCAGTCTCGCAGCAGCATAGAGGCATATGCGTGGCATATACAAACATAATAATAGGAATCGGTGTCTTTTTCGGCTCTTTGTTAGGAGGTTTACTTATAAGTTATATCAACTTTTCTTTTATCACTCCTTTCTTCTTTGTATTTATAGTCTCAGCATTGTTGCGTTTGGCAGTTGCGCTGATTTTCATGCCAAAAATACAGGAAGTAAAGCCTGTAAAGCATATTCCTCCAATGCACATAAAATTAGCTCATCCTTTTAAAACTCTTCATGCAGAAATAGGCTGGGTAAAACATTTCTTAAAATAAAAAAGTCCTTGAGTTTTTTGTTTGGGACTTTTGGATGCACAGAAAATCATGATTTTCTTGTGCTCAAGATGCATCATCAAGCATCTTGACATAAGCAAAAACTTTAAAAGATATAATTTCTAGTTATATTCAATGTTCTTTAAAAAGAAATCTAAAAAGTCCGATATGCGATGCGGGCATTGCAGCTCAAAAATTAACTATAGATATAGCTTTTGCCCTTATTGTGGAAATACCCTTATAGATATTGAAAAGGAAAAAAAGGACTTCGGCATGCTTGGAAGGAATGATATAATCGATGAAAAAATTCTTGATGGCTCATTTGAAATAAACAATTTTGGCATAACCGACAAAATTATAGGCTCACTTGTTAATAGCCTAGTAAAAAATCTCGATAAGCAATTTAAAGAATTGGAAAAAACAGAAATAGAAAACCTTCCAAACGGAATAAAAATAAGAATTGGTGCTCCAAAAAGGCCGCAGCAAAGAATACAACAAATAAAAAAAACAATCACAAACGAACAGCTGAAAAAAATTTCTTCTCTGCCAAGAGTGCAGGCAAAAAGCAATATTAGAAGGCTCAGCGATAAAATAGTTTGCGAATTAGACGCTCCAGGAGTTATTTCTCCTGAAGATGTTTTTGTGTCTAAGCTTGAATCAGGCTACGAAATTAAAGCAATTGGCAATAAAAAAATCTATGTTAACAGTATCCCAATTAACTTCCCTCTTAAAAAGTTCCTTTTGGAAAAAGGCAAGCTTTTTGTTGAATTTAAAATCGAAGAATAGTGATCGCGCCAAGATTCGAACTTGGGACCCCTGCCTATCTGAGTAATCTCCTTCTCGTTTAAAGGAAGGTTGATGGTCAAGAAAAACTTGGTTTCCTTACCTATCAGAGCAGTGCTCTAACCGGGCTGAGCTACGCGATCTTGCCCAAAAACCCTAGATTATTTTCGTTTATAAAGGTTGCTTATCTAATTCAAAACCAATAGTAAGATTATTAAATAGATTTTTTATTTAAATCCCATGAAGCACGTAAAAATAATTTTAGCATTATTAATTCTAGCAGAAATCATCCTGTCAGGATATCTAGTTTATACAGATTATAAAGGTTCAGGTATTTGCCTTGTTACTACAGATTCAACCTGTAATGCAGTTCAGGATTCAATTTACGGTCAATTATTCGGAGTTAAATTAACAGTTTTCGGAGTCATAGCTTTTTCTATTTTGCTTGTAACATACTTGCTGTCTCATCCACATAAAATATTTGAAAAAATATTTTTTATATTTGCACTAATAGGCGCCCTCTTTTCAATATATTTTTTGTCGCTTCAATTTTTTGTACTGAATAAAATCTGCTCTAGCTGTGTTATCATAGATAATCTTATGATTGCAATTTTTGCGTTAGGATTATTTATATTTTTAAAATCAAGAAGAATAAATAGAAAAATACCTGCTGAAACTAATAAGAAAAAGTCCTATAAGCGGCTTTAGTTAAGTGGTAGAATAATAGCTTCCCAAGCTATGGACGCGGGTCCGATTCCCGCAAGCCGCATGCAACTTGAAATAAAATAGCCAGGATTTCAATTCCATAAACATTTTAAACCCTCGATTTTTATTAACTCTATGAATATTAAAAGTTCTTTAAGTGCATTTTGGGAATTCCTAAAAAAAGATACCTGGACATCATGGATAGTTTCATTAATACTTTTAGCAATCTTCATAAAGCTGATTTTCTTCCCGCTCCTTTCATTAGCAACAGGAACAACTCTTCCTTTGGTAATTATAGAGTCATGCTCATTATATCATGAATCAAGCTTTGACACCTGGTGGAGCCAAAATAATGCCTGGTATGAAGCAAGGAATATAACAAAAGCAGAGTTCAAATCATTTCCTTTCAAAAACGGATTAAATAAAGGAGACATTATGTTTGTTGTTGGTGAAGAGAATTATAAGCTTGGTAATATAATCATTTTTAATCCCCAGCCAGGCTCATCAGCCAGGAATCCAGTTATCCATAGGATAGTTAGCTTAAACCCCATTGCAACAAAAGGTGACCATAACTCTGCGCAGTTAACTTCAAATAATAACGTAGATAGAATAGACGAAACTAATATCTCTCCAGATAGAATAATTGGCAAAGCAGCATTTAAAATAATGCCTCTTGCAGGCTGGCTAAAGCTTATCTGGTTCGAGCCTTTCAGGCCCGCCTCTCAAAAAGGCTTTTGCAGATAATTAAACCAAATTTTCTTCTGCTATATAAAAAGATAGTAAATTTCAAACCAAAAACTTAAAAACTTTGATTTTTTAATAAACCAATGGAATTTTGTCCAAAATGTGGCAGTATGCTATTCATCAAAGACGGCAAAACAGCCTGTGCTAGCTGTAACTATAAAACTGACAAAAAGCCAAAAATAGAGAGTTCTGAAAAGATAGCCCAGAAAGAAATAATAGCCATAATTAATGAAAAAGAAAATACAACCGACCCAACAGTTCAAATAGAATGCAAAAAGTGCAAGAATAAACTGGCTTATTTTTGGACAACGCAGACAAGAGCAAGCGACGAGTCTGAAACCAAGTTCTACAAGTGCACCAAGTGCGAGCACACCTGGCGAGAATATAGGTGAAAAACAGGGAATATATATAAATCTTAAATAGAAACCAATAGTTCTTACCTGCCATTATACTTATATCCAAAACCAAAAATCTTCTGTCTAAAATTGCCTTAAAACAAGAAATAGACAGGGTTTTACCGACGACAATAATATTTATATATACGATAAATATGTATAATTATGGCTAAGAAGTCAAAGCAAGTTCTAAGAAAAATTAGCAAAAGACTGGGCATGATTAAGAAAGATAATGAATTAAAGAAAATGGTGACTATGAAACAAGAGTCAGGATATTCAAAGAAGGATAAATTAGAATTAGAGTTAGGCAGGATTAATAGTAATATAGTTAATATCAGGGCAGATTTGCAAGGAATTTTTAAGGGAAACATAGTTATAGAAAATAAGTTGAATGATTTGCTAATTCAGAAAGAAAATATAGAAAATGGAATTAAGTAAAATTCAAGAAATAGCAAATCAAATTCTAACATCACTAACTCCATTCATTAAACAAGGAATAATTACGGGTTCTATAAGAAGGCAGAAAGCAGATTGCAGAGATATTGATATTGTATTAATTCCAAAATCTGATTTTATGAGTCTTGTTAATATCAAATCATTATTAGGAAAGCAAAGCAAGAAGATTTTGCTTAATGGGGATAAGATTTTTAGATTTATTCGGAAAGATGATTTGCAGATTGATGTCTATTTTGCAAATGAAAAAGATTGGGGTGCAATAACTCTTCTGAAAACAGGAAGCAAAGAGCATAATATTAAACTTTCAAGTATGGCTATAAAACAAGGTTGGAAGATGACAGCAACAGGATTAGTTACAGGGGAGGGAATTATAAATTCTGAAAAAGAGATTTTAGAAAAAGTTTTTGGATGTTGGGTTGAACCAAGAGATAGGAAATTAAATAAAACAGGAGGAAAATAAAATGGAAGTTAAAGAAACAAAGGTTTTTGTTTTATTGGCAAAAGATGAGTTTGAGCTTGTCAAAAGAATGAATGAGGAATTTGTCAAGAGAAAAGTGTTTGCAAGTCAGCCATTTCAGAAGAAAGATGGCAGTTGGGCTTGTTTTGTGTATTATTAACATATCTATCTCTAACCATTATGTTAGAGTTATCTATCTTAAAATTAAATTATCTATTCCTACATTCTCACTAATTTCCATCAAAAATCAATTATATAATTAAAATCTAATTGTTTAAAAACCAACGGCAATTATAATAAATATAATTAAAAAAGATTATAATTAAAATGGCGATTGAAATTGAAAGAAAAATAATAAGGGTAGGGTGTTCATTGGGAGTTAGCTTACCTAAAAAAATCCTTGAAACAAAAAATCTAAAAGAAGGCGACAGAATTGCAGTTACTATCACTCCCATTAAAAAATCCAAAGCAGAGAATGTAGATAAAGCTATCAAGGAGTTTGGAAAGGAAAACAAGTTAAAAATAAAAGGTGTAAAAATAGCATTTGAGGAAGATGAAGATGAAAAAGAAATCACAAAATCATAGTTTTTTTGGCATAAAACATTTCTGGATTTCCAGAGGGCAGGACTTTTCCTGCTCCTATTATTTTCATAACCTGTATGGATTTACTGCAAGTATTATGAGCAAGAAGGAACTCACTTATCCTTCTGCTTCATATCCACCAATTCTAAATTTTGAGGCAAGAGCATGGAACAAGTAATGGAACAAGCACAGCAAGTATTTACTGGTGGAATAATGAATATATCTGCTTTAGATGCTGAATGGGGAACAGGAAGTATTGCAACAAGAAAAATAGTTAGTATGTTAGAAAAAATGGAAGAACAAGTTTTGAGATGCATATTTGATGATAAATTTAGAGAAGCAGTTTATAAGCAATATCCAGAGCAAATTGCAAGTGGTAAGATTTATGAAACAGAACATGGTTGGGTAGGTTTAAAACTAAAAAAGTAAATTTCATAATCAAGCATAATTAAATTTATAAAGTTCAAATCATACTAATATTTATTGGGAATGTGACGAAACCCATTAAGACTTGTCAAGTCTTTTGACAAGCTGAAACTTTCACGGGATGCAAGAGTGAATTCGGCATCCAAAATATTGAATTCTATAACACTTGAAAGGAGGAATAAGAATAAGATGGAAAAATGTGATTTTATTGAATATGTAGGGAAGAAGGTTAAGATAGTTGTGAAGAACGGCTGGATATATCAGGGCGTGGTTTTACAATTAACTGATACTGTTCTTGTCCTTGATGACAGAAAAATAGGGAAAATCAAATTTAACTTCTATGACATTTCGTCTATTCAGGAGTTAAAATGGTAGAAAATGAAAAACCCGAGATAGCACAACCTAAGTCTGGAAGATTAATTAGTAAATTTATAGAGGAAATTTCAGAAGTGCTAAAAAGGAAAAATACTTTGTTCTACAGAATAGATGCTAAAGATATTGTTGAAGTATTGAAGATTAGACACAGCAAAGCTAATGAAATGAGTTTTATTGGATTTGAGAGTGTTAATCCTAACAGATTTATAACTATTTTAGAGAAATATGTAATACCGGGAGACTGGTTCCATAGCAAGGAAAATGGATTTGAATTTAAACCTAAAAGTATAGGCGCGCAATTAGCAAAAACAACATTAGAGTCATCTAAGTTAAGAAATGAGTTATATCCTGTTAATAGGATATTTACAATACCTATCCCTATAATGTATAATGGGTGTTTAACTTTTCCAAGAAAAGGATATGATGCAAGATTTGGTTCTTGGATGAATTATGATGTTCCTAATATTGATGAGAAAATGGAGTTGGAAGAAGCTAAAAAAGTTATAGAGGAAGTATTTAAGGAATTTTGTTTTCAGAGCGAACAAGATAGAATAAATGCTATTGCTGGTTTGTTAACTCCTTTTTTGAGAGGATTGTATAGCTCTTTTAATATAAGAACACCAGTTTTCTTTTATGTTGGAAACAGAGAAAGAACAGGAAAAGATTATCTGGCGGGAATAACTGGAATTGTTTATGAGGGAAATGCATTAGAAGAGCCACCAATATGTAACGGGGAAAAAGGAAGTAACGAGGAGCTTAGAAAAAAGATACTGAGCGCTTTTATTGCTGGTAGAAAGAGAATGCATTTCAGCAATAATAAAGGATACATCAATAACTCAGTATTTGAAGGTATTGTAACTGCTAAAGTTTTTTCAGATAGAGTTTTAGGCAAAAATGAATTGCTAACTTTTAATAACGAATTGGAGTTCAGTATGAGTGGAAATATTGGAGTTAGTTATACAGCAGATTTAGGAAATAGATGCAAATTTATTAAGTTGTTTTTGGCTGTTGAAGACGCAAATTCAAGAAAGTTTGAAAGACCCAACCTACATGAGTGGGTTTATGCAAATCGCGACAAAGTGTTGTCTGCTCTATTTGCTCTGGTTAGGAATTGGTTTGATACAGGCAGAAAGAAAGGAAACCTGCCTTTTACTTCTTTCCCTGAATGGGCAGAAATATGTGGGGGAATAATGGAAGTAGCAGGATTGGGTAGTCCTTGTGTGCCGGATATAGAAATGATGGCTGGTGGAGATGAGGAAACCACAGAAATGAAGTTTTTGTTTGAATTGTGTTATAGCAGATATCCTGATGAGTTTATAGCAGTAAACCAAATCAAGGAAATTGTAGAACAAGAAGAAACATTTCGTTATGACTTTCAAACAAGAGCAGGACAGATAATGTTTGGGAAGAAGTTGCAGAAATATACAGGGCGAATTTTGAGCAATATACAACTTGTTGCAAAGAACACTTGGGAGAAAGGTAGTAATAAACAGATGAAATTCCAGAAACTAAAACAGGGCAACCTAATGTTACCTAATGAAACCTAATGTTTTATCCCTATATAATATTTTAAGATATTGTTAAAATTATTTGAGGTATAGACATTAGGTAACATTATAGACATTGGGTTAAAAAATATATATTTTAGCATTAGTCCTCGCTTAGATTTGAGAGGATATAAAAAAAGAGTAAAAATATCCCCTTAGATGTTGATAGTTAAGATATGAAGCATACTATAAGATTATTTAATGTTAAGGCATAGATAGAGGCATAAACCCTCAAAATTCAAGTGGAAAGCTATCAAGACAAGTAGTTCATAGCCACAATAGGAAAATATATAGGTAAAAGAAAAGATAGTGTATAAAACGCTTAAAACAAGTGTAGTGGTGTTTGTAGTAAAAGAGGGGTTGAAGTTGCTTTTTCTTATCATTATATAATTTAAATCATAGTATATTTATATTAAAAAATATTATAATAATTGTATATCGCGACGATAAAATGACAAAAGAAGATTTAATTCATTTGAAGAAAAGAGAAAATTGCACGCCAGAAGAATTAGAATATCAAGAAGGCGTGTGGGCAAAACAAAAAGGTTCAGCAAGTGATAAAAGAAAAATGGCACAAAAAATTAGTTCTATTCCAAAAATGTCAGATGAAAATGCAGATAAGGAAATAATGGAGTTAGTTTCTAATCCTCAGTTGAGTATCTTACAAGTTCAAAAATTACTACAGCAGGCACTTAAAAGAGATTTGAATGACATGAATTTTATTGCTTTGATTAATACTGTGATTAAGAAACATCAAGCAGTGTTTGGAAATAAAATTGACATACAAGCAGATATAAATCATCAAATAAATATAAAGACGGAGAATGCTCAAGTTGAAGCATTAAAAGAGAGATTAATGAGACATAAATTAGAAAAGTTTCTTTTAGGAAAGGTTGACCAGATGTTTGGTTATGACAAGATGATTGAATTTGCAAGAGCAATTATTTTTGAATTAAATAATCAATCAGTAGGACAGCTTGAACAAGAATGTGAAAATCAAGCTTTAAGACATGTTATTTTTTATAGGAATTTAAGTGAAACAAATAATGTTGACAAAGCAAGTAGATTAACAATTGAAGAATTAGGAAAGATAAAACAAGAGGTGGCTGTAGTTTAAAATGGAAATGCCAATACAGGAAGCATTTGATATTTTGAGTAAAAGAAGTGAGAATACTTTGTTTATAATTGATGGAATGAGTAAGGAGATTGATAATTTAAAAAAAGAGATTAAAGAATTAAGAGGAAAGAAGGAAAGCAAATTCATAAATGTTGATGGGAGTAAGTTAGGATGAGTATAGCAACAACACAAAGGATTGATGAAAGTAAATTGACTAAAGAACAATTAGTAGAATTAAAATTACAGATTTGGGAGAATGGTGGTGATGCATATTTTAGTAAGCAGAATGAAGGTATGGTTATAAGGCAGTTGTTTGATGATGTTCAAAAGTTAAAGAAAGAGTTAAGTGAATTGAAAGAAGGGGGGGGGTGTTTAAAATGACCGAGGAAGGAATATTAGAAGTTATGAAACATATACCTAATACTTCACCAATAATAAAAGAAGAAAGTAAAATGGAAATGGAGGTTAAATAAAAATGGCAGATAAAGAAAAGAATTGGCATATGATGGAATGGTTTATACCTATTAGTTCAACTGTAAGCACAGAAGGAATGAAAGGTGGAAAGAATTTCTTAATTAAAGGAACAGCAATAACAGAAGAGGTTACAAGAAACAATATAAGATATATTGCAAGTGAATTGGAGTTAGCAGCACCCACATTTAAAGGCAAAAAGATATTGTTAGACCATAAGAATGAAGTTATGTCTATTGTAGGAGTTATATCTAATTCAACTTATAATCCTTTGAATAAATCAATAGAGTTTGAAGCAAATATAATGGATAAGTTAATTCAAACCATGATAAATGATGGTAGAATATCAGAGGTTTCAATAGGAGCAAAGGTTGCTGATTTAGAGAAGGGAAAAGATGGTATTGTTGTTGCAAAAGGAATTGAGGGATTAGAGATATCTTTAGTTGCAGTTCCAGGAAGTAAGAATACAAGTATTGATTTTGCACAATCTTTGGAAAATTCATTACAATTAAAAGAAAGTATGGAAGGAAAGTATTTAGAACCTGATAATGTTATGAAAGCAGAAGATGTTGAGTTTGAAGATATAAAGGTAGATAATACAGCAGAAGAATATGATGGTTGGTTAGCAGAACAATATATGAAAGAAGCAGAAGAGTTGTTAGAAGGAAATAAAATGTTGGTAATAAATTTACAGGAGGGATAAAAATGGCAACAAAAATAGATATTTTAAATGCAAGAGATGGGGTAGGAACTTGGGTTATGGTTGATGGAAAGGTTGTGAAGGCAAGTGAAGCAACAAAAGTTGAAGGAACTGTAGAAAGTAAACCTTGGGACTTAATTCATGGTAAAAAAGGATTAAAACAATAGGAGGAAAACAAATGGTAGACAAATATACAGCAGGAGAAGATAAGTTCAAGATGAAATGTCAAAATCCAAATTGTGGATTTATGTGGGATACTTATGCACCTGAAAGACAAGCAAATAAAGTTTGTCAAAGGTGTGGTGGTATGACAATAAAAAAAGATAAAGTAAACAAATAAGGGAGGTAAAATAAAATGGATAAAGAACAAAGGATAAAAGAACTTGTGAAAGAGTTAGAAGGATTAGGTTGTATAGCCGAACAGCATACAGTTACTTATGAGAATGGAAAGGAAGTAAAAAAGGATAAAACCAAAGGCATCATAAAGGAAGAGGTTAGGCAAGATGTTAGTAGTCTTTCAGAACAAGGATTTGTTATTGAGAAGGCAGATAGTGGTAGAGGTTTCCAATTTTATAAAGACTATTCAAAAGATACGAGTGGAAAATTGAAAAGGTTGGTGAGGTAAGTGTATGGAAAAGGAAAGAGTAATAGAGATGTTTGAGGAAGTTATAAAAAAGTATGACAAAAAGATAGAATTAAAGATTTTGGATAATTGGGATTACAATGAAAATTGTTTGGCTTACATAAAAGGCGAAGAGATTAAGTTGCACTGGTCAGAATTGAAAGATAAAGACGCAGATTTTATTTTATACATTCTTTGTCATGAATTAGGACATCATATTCATAGGTTAGAAGTGTTAGAAAAGACAGTAGAAGAATGCAACAAGAAGATGGATGAATTTAAATTAAAATGGGATGGTAAGAAGGTTACAGCTGAGGAAAGGATTATTTATGATATGGAATTTGAAAGTTTTAAGAAAGATATAACAAATGCTATTGAAGGAAATAAGACAGCTATCGGGTTGTATATGGGTGCTATGAATAAAGGAAATGAGCAGATTGCCAATGAATTGAGTTTGTGTTTGATAAATGAGTATAAGGGAAGTAGTAAAGCAAAGGAAGTGATTAGCAATAGTGAGGTTATAAAGCATATTGGAGAAGCAACTAAAAATGGATTTGATAAATTTGTTGAGGAAGTAGAAAATGTTAAATGATAACACAGGAAGAGATTATTGTAGGGTATGTGGAAAGATGTTAGAGGAAGGGGTTATTTGTAAAGTATGCAGTGAGAAATACAAACCTAAAGATAATATTAAAATAAATAATTACAAGGAGGTATAAACAAAATGGAGAAACAAGATATAAAGAGAGTAGCTGAAATTATGGCAGAACTTGAAACACTCGGAGTTGGTGTTAAGTTAGATGGAAAGAATGTAGACAAGTCAGATGTGAATGTAGTTGGAGAAGGGATAAGTAAACAATACCAAGGAAATGAAGGAATGGTTATTGAAATTGCTGATAGTGGAAAAGGATTTGCCATATATAAGGATTATGCTAAAGATAAATCTGGTAAGTTTAAAAGACTTTCAAGATAGAAGGATGTTAGGAGAAATTAGAACATGAAAGGAGAAATAATAGCAACAGCAGTATTAATAGTAAGTTGGATACTTGAGGGTTTGTTTGATAATTGGTTTATACACTTGTTGTTTGTTTTGAGTTGGTTTTTTGTTGTAGGATTATTAATTAAATTCATATGGGAGGTAATCAAATGGCACAAGAAAAAGAAATTGAAATCACGAACAGAAAAGTCAAGATAAAAGAGATTTTGTTTATTGATATGATGGATGTAGATAATGCAGACAAAAAAGAAGCTACAAAAACGACTTTGAAGTTAGGAAGTGATTTAACAGAAGAAGAAATAGGAAAATTGTCTGTTGCTGATGGAATAAAAGTAACAAAAGCAATTAATGAAGTGAATGGTTTTACTACGTTGGATTTTCAGAAGGCTTAAGTTTCAGAGAAAAACAATCCCAAAGCGAATTAGTTATTGCTGATTACTTCAAATGGGATTTAAGCCGAGTAAGGGAGTTGAGTGTTTGGGATATGAAACAGATACAAAAATATCTTAAAAAGATTGAAGCAATGAACAAAAAATCAGAGAGGAAAACAAAACATGGCAGATAGTGAAATAAGTATCTTAATAAAAGCAGTAGATGAAGTTAGTGCTACTACTAAGAGAATAGAAGATAATTTAGGAAAGATGTCAAGTGAGACTGCTAAGCAAACAAAGACTATGGGCGATAGTTTTAAGGAAGCTCAAGGTAATTTATTAATTTTAGGACAAGCGGCTTCTTCTGTGGATAGGATTTTTGATAGTTATAACAATTTACAATTAAGATTGGAGAATGCAAGTATAAGAGTTGAAGAAGCTCAAAAAAATCAAAGAGATGCTACTTATAATTTAAAGAAAGTTATGGAAGATGCAACATCTACAAGTGATGATATTGCTAAAGCACAAGATGATTTAGCAACAGCAAGTAATAGAGTAACAGTTGCACAAAACAATCAAGCACGAGCAAATAATGCTGTAATTGGAACATACATAAATATTGGAATGCAAGGGTTGGTGTTATTAGGCAGTATTCCTTCTTTGATTAAAGCGATAGTTGGATTAGGAATTTCAGCGTGGAGTCTGGTTCCAGCACTGACAGCAGTCACAATTGCAGGAGCTCCTTTGTGGGTTATTGTGTTGGCAATTGCGGCGGCTATTGCAGGGATAATTGCTTTAATTATGAATTGGGATAGTGTTACTTGGGCTTTGGGTGTAGCTTGGAATTGGTTAAGCGAGAATGTTCTTACTCCAGTTTGGAATGTTATGAAGGAGATAGGAAAATGGATTGAATTTTTATTACTGCCTTTGATAATGTTATGGAAATTAGAGATAGAAGCATTAGGAGTGATTTTTGGTTGGTTATGGCACGAAGTATTAGAGCCAGTTTACAATTGGTTGAAGGATACATTTTTGGGAGTATTAGAGAGTGTAATAAATGCTTTGAAATGGGTGATTGATAATGTAGGAAAAGCTTTGTCTGCGGCAGGCGGAGCAATAAGTAAGGGGTATAATGCTGTGGCAGGAGCAAGAGATACAACAATAACATCAGCAACAAAGAAAAACGACTTCATATCACGACCAGGACAACAAGCAGTTAGTTTTAGTCCAGATGACACAATATTGGGAGTAAAAGATGTTGGAAGTTTGAGAGGGAACAGCGAGGTATACAACATTAATATTAATGGTGATAATTATGGTGTTGATGCTGATGCTATTGCCTCCTTACTAAATGATATGTTGAGGAAGAAGATTAGTATTTAAAATGGAAATTAGTAAAGAACAAGAGGAAAATATAAGGAAGATTTGTAGGAAGAGGTTTGGAGAAGGAAAGAATATTGAAGAGATTAAAGATAGAATAGTTGAGGATTTGTATGGGTATTTGTTTGGTTACCTTCCTTATAGCCCTTTAATTAAGCCCCTTACAAGTGCTTAGGGAATAGGATTTTATGTAAAGTAGGTAATTATAGGGTGGAATTAAAAGATGTGCGATATATGTGGAAAAAAGGAGAGTGTAGCATTTTTAAATAAAATGGAGTTATGTAAGATGTGTTGGTGTGTTATGAAGCATAAAGAAAGCAGTCCTTTTATATTGGTTAATAGGTTGAAAAAGAATGGAGTATGGAATGAATTTGTTGGCAGATTTCCGAAGATTATAGGAGTTAATGACAGAGTGAATATTAATGAAATTGATAAGGCTATGAGGAAGTTTTGAAAGTGATTAGATAGATTTATTTTGGACATCTAAACACAAATTCATAACCTGTTTCAGTAGTGTATAAGCCACTTCCACTTGTTGCCCTTCTTGCACTATCCACAATACAACCCATATCTCCATACTTATTCAACAAGTCTGCTACTACGACATCCTTTGCAAATTCAATATTGTATGTGTATTTTTGTGTTTGAATTTTGTAAATGCTCCAAGTCATCCATATCATAAATATAATAACAGCAATTTTAAATAATGTGCCTCTCTCAAAAATTTTATCAATTATTTCGCCAGTTACTCCATAATCAGTTTGATTTTCTTTCATGTTCTTTTTTCCTCTTTTTATTATTGTTCAATGTTTATAGCCCATGGAGCAGTAGAGGAAAATCCTTCACCTGTATAAGATGTTCCTATCTCAACACTAAATCTGTAATTGCCTGCTTGAGCGATTGTTGTAGTTTTAGTTCCGCTGTATCTTCCAATTTCATTGGCTAAATTATCTTTATTCCCATTAGCATCCATGATATAAACAATAAAGTTGCTATCTCCAGAGTAAGTTAATTTGATTATTGCTAACCCTTGACTTAAATAAAATGGCTCAGTTACAGTATCGGAATTACCAGAGAAATCCTTTATGCTGGTTGGATTTGGACAATCACCAAGATTATCCTTGATGCTTCCATCATTACATTGATATTTTGTGATAGTATTTGTGATTGTATCAGTTTTTGTTTTCTCACATTGAGAATAATCTAAAGTTGGGCATTCTTTTTCAGCTGGGCAAGATTTATGTATTAAAGCTGAAAAAAGAATAATGATTATAATCGCAAGTATGAAAGTTAAATATGCATATGTTTTACTTACTTGTTTTGCCATGTTATAACTGCTTTTTAATTAATGCCAAAAATTTATTTCTCTCTTCTCCTCTCTTGTCTTCCGAACCCAAAAACCAAAACTTAATATTATCTATGCCATTTGCACCAGCTACAGAGATGTCTATTGCTGGATTCATAAGTTTAGAACTTGAACTCAATCCCTTGATATTTTTATAACTTATTTCTGAAAGAAGATTGCCTATAGATTTTTCTTCTCCACCAAATAAGCCTGTTTTTGCATTACAGAATATTATTCGCTTATTAGTTAAATATAAATGAACAACTTTTGCATCCCAAACACTCCCCTCTCTTTTAATTTGCTTACTTGAAAACAAAGCAGTTCCTAAACCCAAATTACCTCCCATTCCAGTTCCCAATCCTGCTCCAGACCCAAAACTCACTAAAGTAGGACCTGCATACTGCAACCTACTTGCCTCTTTTATTATTTTTTCACCTTTCTGTAAAATAAAAGTTAAATTATCTTGTGTCATCTTTCGCCCTTCTCTTCATTTTAGCCAATCCTAATGCTCCCAATCCGAATAAAGCCAAAGTTGAAGGCTCTGGAACAACACT
This sequence comes from Candidatus Woesearchaeota archaeon, assembly GCA_964365855.1. Lineage (GTDB taxonomy): Archaea > Nanobdellota > Nanobdellia > Pacearchaeales > GW2011-AR1 > CAYIRC01. Next base: position 27,784 of record CAYIRC010000004.1, on the reverse strand, counting down.
ATCATAAATTCTTACTTCATCTATGTTTCCTATAAACCCCCCATTATTTTGACCTTCAAAAATCCCACCAATTTTCCAATCAGCAGAGTTATTAATTAAATGACTATGTTCTTGCTGTGCCTGTAAAACATCATCAACATAAAGAAATTGAGTAGTTCCATCATATTCTCCAACAACATGATGCCATTGTCCGTCATTATAAGTTTGAGAACTTCTTAGTCTGTCTTCTCCAGAAAAAGGAAGATTTTCAACATAGAAATCAAATTTATTATTCTGAACTCCTAAAAAGAAACCACTTACATTTCCAGATATATGTTTTCCAACAATAACTGTGTCGTCATTATATTCATTAAATTTAACCCAAGCAGATAAACTAAATTCTGGTTGTAAATTTAATGCTGATGTACTCTGAATGTCCACATAACTATTTCCATTAAAATTTAATCCTGTTTCGTTTCTCCCATCAACATAACTTGCTCCGTTAATTGTTCCATCTCTTTCTTGTCCACTTGAATCATAAGCTACATTTCCAGAACCCTCATTAAAATTCCATTCTCCAATAAGTCCTGCATTTGCTTTTCCAGTTAGTCCAAGAGTCATAGCTCCTGCCAAAACAATACTCGCTAAAGTCTTTCTTATTCCCATAGAAGAAGCAGAAAAAGAGGGTATTTAAGGTTTGTTGTTACTAAAAAGTTATTACTTCTTCTTTCCTTTAATTTCTATATTCTCTGGTGGGAGCATTCCAGCATCTAATGGTTGACTTCCATCTTGAAACATCGGCGCGGTTCTTAATAATCCCTCATATAATTCTTCAATCTTCTTTAATCTCTTGTCTGTATTTTCCTTTTCTTTTTCTATCTTTTCTATCTTTTTTTCTAATCTTGTAGTATCTTCAGCAGACAAAGTCATATCCTTATCAATCTTCCCATCTAATCCTAAAAATTTAGTATAATAATTCAACATATTAAAATCACTCCACCCCCCTCTTTGCCTTATAACATCCAAGGAAATTCTGCCATTCTTTGAAGCAAGTAATCTGAAATGTATAGCTCCTGAATGTCTGAAATCATAGCCAGATAATTTAGAATATGACTCTCCTGCAACTGGATGAGAAATTTTATCTCCAAAAATTTCAACTGCAACTTGTTTTAATTTTTTATTGAAAGCCCCTACATAATTATAGTTCTTCATAAATCCGAATAGCAAGTCATTGGACTCAAGCTTGTTTGCTTTGATATACTTCAAAATTTCCTCCCCGCAATACAGCAAATTAAAATTTCTTACACTGCTCCTTGTCTTGGTTCCAACTTCAGCAGAAACATTAACACATACAGCATCTTTCTCCTCGTAGATATCCTTTACTTTCAAGCTCAAGACTTCTGACGGAAATCTCATAAAGCTATCAAACATAAACTTCATCATAACCTTCTCATTATAATCAAATTTCTTATTATTAATTAATTTATCAATATCCTCTTTTGTCAAGTATACAAATTTATTCTCATTAGTAGATGTTTCTAAATCCTCTGTAATGTCAAGAATTGCTTTTCCTTCTTTCTTGCTAATTTTTTGATACCAGTGCCAGAATGTCTTAAACACACTCACAAAATGAGCTGGGCATTCGTAATTATTTCCATCTTGCCTTTTTATTTCTCCGCTATACAACTTATGGGTAATGATATGAAGCTCTTCTTCCTTAACTTTCCGAAAATCCTTTATGCCTCTCTCCTCCAATAATTTTACAAACTGCACAAGCTTATTTTTCAGAACAATTAATCTCTGTGAACTTCTCCCTCCTTTCTTGCTCCTTCTCCAAATATTCTGTCCCAATTCCATATCAAATATAAATCTCAAAATATAGTCAGAATTAATTTTAGAAATTCCTACAATTCCTTTTTCCCTTGCCTCTTCTTTCCATTTAGAGTAAGTAGCTTTATGCCCCCCAAAATCTCTTTCTTCTTTTGTCTCATTCATACAATTTATAATAATCCTGGCTTTATAAATTTATATATATTCCCCCAATTTTATCTATATTTGGCGAGAATACCGCTAAAATCTATCTTAAATTAACAGCAAACCCTGTTTCTTCCGGATTTCTTAGCTTTGTACAGCGCCTTGTCAGCTCTTATAGAGATTCTCGAAAAACTGTCTTTTTCTTTGTATTCAGAAACACCAAGGCTTATTGTTACTTTATATTTAGAAAGAATCTTATCGTTTAGTATATTCTTCCTCATTCTTTCGGAAACTTTTTTTGCTTTTTCAATATTCGTATTTGGAAGCATGATGAAAAATTCCTCGCCGCCAAATCTTGCAACAATATCATACTTTCTTAACGATTTCTCTAAAACCTCTGCAATCCTTTTTAATATCTTATCAGCAGTCAGATGCCCATAAGTGTCATTTAGCTTTTTAAAAAAATCAACATCAGCTATAACCAAAGAAAGATATTTTCCTCGTTTAGCCTCTTCAAGCTCAAATCCAAAAACCTCTTTAAAGAAAATATGATTATGAAGTCCGGTTTTCTCATCATGAGTTGCAATATAATATAGCCTTTTTACTTTTGTATTTATCTGCTCTAAAATCTCGCTTAGCTTTTCTTTTTCCATTATTCTCTCTAGCTTGACAAATTAATAAAGTTATCTTCAATAGCTTTTTAAACATTCCAAAGTTAGAAAATATAAGGCCTCGTAGCTCAGCTTGGTAGAGCACTGGACTCTTAATCCAGGTGTCGCGGGTTCAAATCCCGTCGGGGCCACTAAGATTTGAACGGTTCAAATCACTTCAAGCTCGTGAGAGTTGAAGTCCCAGAGAATTTTATATTCTCTGTGCCGTCGGGGCCATTTCAGTCCTAAATAATTATAAATACCTATAAACTGCTCTATTAATGAAATTCAACATTAAGCTAAAAGCAGAAATAGAAGAATACAAATCCTATACAATAATCGTAGAAGGCCAGAAAGATGTTTTGGCCTTGAAATCTCTGGGTTTCGAAAAGGTTTATGCAATTCATAAAACATCAATTACATTAAAAGAAAGAGTTGGGCAGATAGCAAAATTAGTTGGAAAAAAAGAAAAAGTCTGCATTTTAACAGACCTTGATAAAAGAGGGCGCAAACTCTATTCAACTTTAAAGTCAATGTTTCCGGAGCACGGCATTAAACTGGATTCAACATTAAGAGGAATTTTGATAAAATCTCACATTCCTCATATTGAGGGCTTTTATCAATTTCTGGAAAAAGTCAAAAAAATCTAAATATGTTTAGACCAAAAATGCGTGGCTAAGTTAATTTTTTTAAGAATATCAAAAGTTATAACAAGAAAAAATGAAAGGCCTATTGCAGACAACAGATAAACTAAGCTGATAGGTGATGTTTCAAAGATTTTTCTAATAGGAGAATAAACAACAAATAAAGTTATAATTATGCATAGTGCCGAAGCAAAAAATAAATACTTATTTACAAAAGGAGAGCGGTTAAGAACACCTTTTCTAAAAGACCTAAAGCTAAACGCTGCAGCTATTTCAAAGAATATTAAAGTAACTAAGCTCATTGTTCTCGCAATTTCAGCAGGCTGATTTAATAGGTTAAATATCACAAAAAACACTCCAAGGCTGAATATTCCCATAAAGCTTCCTGTAAACAAAATTAAATAAAATAATTCATGATTAAGGATTTCAGATTTCTTTCTTGGCTTTTCTTCCATAATATCATCAGAAGAAGGATTAAAGCCTAAGGTAAACGAAGGGAGATTATCTGTAATAAGATTCATAAACAAAATTTGTAAAGCCAAAAGCAGTGGAACAGGCCATCCAAAAACAGGCGCTAAAAGAACTCCTATAAATATAATAAACAATTCTGCGAAATTGCATGACAGCTCATACGAAACAAATTTCCTGATATTATTAAATATTGTTCTGCCTTCACGGATAGCAGAAACAATAGTTGAAAAGTGGTCATCTTTCAAAGTTAAATCAGCAACAGACCTTGAAACATCTGTTCCATTTTTTCCCATCGCAACACCTATGTGCGCCTCTTTCAAAGCAGGAGCATCATTTACACCATCCCCAGTCATTGTAACAATCTCGCCATTTTCTTTCAAAGCCCTCACAATTCTCAATTTGTGTTCAGGCCTTACTCTTGCAAAAATAGCAGTTGACCTTACAACCTTGCAAAGATTGCTGTCATTAAGAGCATCCAATTCATATCCTTCCAAAATTCCTCCGGGCAATCCAATCTGGCGGGCAATTGCAAGCGCAGTCTCTCTATTATCACCAGTTATCATCTTAACTTTTATTCCTGCCTTTCTGCAAACATCCAGCGAATTTTTTACTTCCTCTCTTGGAGAATCTTCCATTCCAACCAGGCCAAGAAATACCAAATCCTCTTCAAAATGATCTTTGGAAAAAGAATCAACTTTCTTATAAGCAAGAACTAAAGTTCTAAAAGCATTGGAAGTAAGATTCTTATTTAGGCTTAATATTCTCTTCAATTCAGGAGTAGTCAGCTTAAAAATTCCATCATTCCTCTGCACATAAGCGCATTTCTTAAGCAGGAATTCAGGAGCCCCTTTGGTAAATACATAATCCTTTTTATCAAGCTTACATAAAACAGACATCATCTTTCTTTCAGAATTAAACGGAATCTCTTCAATTCTTTCAAAATCAAAATCCTCTTTGAAAATTCTCGCTTTCGCAGCTAATATTAAAAGTGCAGCTTCTGTTGTCGAGCCACTGATGTTATATTCATTATCCTCTCCTTTTCTTTTTATTCTTGAATCATTGCATAAAACCGAAGCTTTAAGCAATAGATTTAATACACTCTCTTTTTGTGGACTAATCTTATTCTTATCGCAAAAAAATTCACCTTTATCTTCGTATCCTGAGCCGCTTATATCAAAAAGACAGCCATCAGCAAACAGCTTCTTTACAGTCATCTCCCCCTTTGTAATAGTTCCGGTTTTATCTGCGCAAATAACAGTAGTCTCTCCTAAAGTTTCAATTATAGACATTCTGTTTACAATAACATTATTTTTAGCCATTCTATTCGCACCTAGAGCCAGAGTTGTAATCAAGACCAAAGGAAACCCTTCAGGAAAAGAAGCAACAGCAACAGCAACAACAAGAATTAAGATGTTCACAATAACATCATAAGTTAAAAAAGCGCTTCTAAAAAACATTAGTAATCCTGTTAATATTGAAACACTTATTCCGATTGCAGCCATATATTTAGATAATCTGTTTATCTTATTCTGCAGCGGAAGCTCTTTTTCAGCTGTGGATATCATTCTAGCAATATTGCCAAATTTAGTATTCATGCCTGTATTAATTACTCTGGCAATGCATCTCCCATTTACAATAAAAGAGCCCATAAAAATAAGATTATTTTCATTATACTTACTTTCACTTTTTACAGCAAACTTTTTTAGCTCTTTCGATTCACCAGTCAAGATAGATTCATTTACCATTAATTCTTTTTCTTCTAAAATAATGCAGTCAGCAGGAATTTTTTCGCCATTTCGTAAAATAATCAAATCCCTCGGAACAAGCTCTCTTGAAGGAATATCCTGCTCTTTGCCATCCCTAATAACAATAGAAACAGGCATTATCATCTGCCTTAATGCCAGTATAGATTTCTCAGCCCGGTATTCCTGGGTAAACCCCAGAAATATCACCAAAAAGATTACAATAAGAATAGTGTAGGCAGTTATGGTTTTTCCAACAAAAAAAGAGATAAGCAGTGCAAAAACAAGCAGAAAAATAACAAAATTACTTTTTATCTGCCTAAATAGTATTTTTATAGGAGAAACATGAAGTAATTCCCTAATTTCATTATAGCCATACTGCGTGAGTCTGTTTGCCGCATCTCTTTGATTTAAGCCTCTTTTTGTATCCATATCAAAGTTAAATTAACTGGATTTATAAAATTTAGTCATTAGGCTCTTAAGCTACTAGTGTCCTAATATTCTCTATGTTCTCTGCAATTTCCATTCCTTTTTTAGTCAGCTTAATTAGCTTTATTCTGCCTTTCTTCTCAAAAAGGACTAGTCCAAGCTTATCAAGGCTCTGTAATATCTTTACAGCATGGCTGTAAGTGCAGTCAACCTCTTTTGCCAAAACACTGCCATATCTCGCTCGGGTCATCTTCTTTAAAGCAACCAGCATTAAAGCTGGTTTTCTTCTGAAAAAAATGTCAAAGTTATCTTTTATATTCATGTCGCAATGTATATTATTCAACCTATATATAGAAATCATTATATCACTTTTAAACTTTTCTGAACCTTTGTAATCTATAAGAGTAACAAATTATCGTGGACTTGTTTTAATAGTAACACTCTGTTACTATGTTTAACAGACATCAATTACTCATATAAATTCTTATAGTATTGCCCGTAACGCTTTTCCCAGTGAGTTTAGTATATAGATTAAGATACCCTTTGCTAAAAAGAGTAGTCTTGCCTGCTATAAGCTCTATTCTGGAATTGCCAAGTTTAAAAGATTGCTCAACATAATCTCGATCTCTTAGCATTTTTACAGCCTCTGATTTAGTTGTAATAATTTGTATGTCTTCATTATTTATTCCGATCTTTTGTGTTTTTATCAGCCCGTCTATAATCTCAGCATTGTACGAATCATCGCCAATTAAAAATTTAATTTTAGGCGTATCAGAGCTTAATGGAGGATTATGAAGATTGTAAGCTTTTATGCTATACAACAAATAAGACACAAAGCTTTCATTAAATTGCATAATCGCCTCTTCTTGAGTTAAATTTGAAATAGGATTAATAAGTTTAATGCCTTTGTCAGTATTATACATGCTTTCATTATTAGGGCTGAATAAAGCAAAATAAAAGAAAAGCCCTAAAAGTAGTGCTAAATTAAATCCAATCGAAAGCCACAATATCCATCCCCCTCTTTTGTTCATCAATAAAATAAATAAATAAGACTTATAAAATTAATCCTCATCCATATTTTATGGAAAGTATTTATAGGTTTACAACCTATTTTTATGATGGGAAATTTTATTGGAATTATAATTGAAGAAAGTCTTGAAAATAAGAATGTTCTTCAAAAAGTAAAAATTATTAATACAAAAGTTGAAGAAATAACAGAGGAGCATAATACCCCTTGGATAAAACAATGGACGTTGCACACTGTTGAAATCCCTGAAAATAAAGCTGATGAAATTGCCAAAGAATTAAGCAAATCCCTTGATTCTCAGCATAATTGGTATGCTGATTTTAAGGATGAGAAAATACATTTTATAATATTCAAAAACAAAGTGTTTAAGATAGACAGAACAAATAAAGAACAATATGAAAAGGCCACAAAATATGGGATTTCATTAGGCATACCTGAATATCAGGTCGATTTTTCGCCACATGTTAAAGAGTGGAAAAGATAGTTGAATTAATTAGATTTTTATAGCTGTTTTTCTTCAGAGAATTATGGCAAAAGAAAAAAAATTTAAAATACTTGCTGCATCAGATATTCATGGGGAATCAAAAATAGCCAAAAGGTTAGCTGAAAAAGCATGCAAAGAAAATGTAGACCTTGTTGTCCTATGCGGAGATTTTACGGGCTGGGTGGAAAGTAAAAATATAATCCAGCCATTCAAAGACAAAAACAAAAGAGTTTTAATTATTCCAGGCAATCATGAGTCATTTGCAACTGCTGACTTTGTAGCAGAAGTTTATGGCATAAAAAACCTTCACGGATATTCTGTAAAGTATGATAATATTGGTATTTTTGGAGCTGGCGGAGGAGACATAGGTCCAGGAATAATTTCTGAAAAAGAATTGTTTGAGACACTGAAAAAAGCACATTCAGGACTAAAAGGAATTGAAAAAAAAATAATGATAACACATATGCACCCTGCAGGAGGCCTTTCAGAAATGTCTGGATTTGAAGGAAGCAAAGCTGTGAGAGAAGCTATCAAAAAGTTTAAGCCAGATATATTAATTCATGGTCATATACACGAAGCCGCTGGTACTGAAGAAATAATAGGCAAAACCAAAGTCTTCAATATCGGAAGAGAAGGCAGAATAATTGAAATCTAGTTTGAATATTCATTCTATAAATTTTGCTACTAAATCAAAACTATTCTTATTATAAGCAATTAGAAACCGCTGATCGCTTGTTCGCATACCCCGTAGTATTGCTCAATGACAGCTGACCAAAGATATTTTTTTAGACGTTCTCTGAAATCTTTTGGAATACGCATCAACTGCACATGTTCTATTAGATGCCCATCCCTTGCAGAGCAAGGATGAGCTTATATAAATATATTAAACGGAGTTCATTTAAATAGCTTTCGGCGAGGTTATTTTTTGTTAGGCAAATTGTTCAATTGTTCTCTTCCATATTAAATTTACATTAGGGTAGTTTATCTATTTTTCGTCCATCGTCGTCTGCCCCCAACTCGTTTAGTTCTCGTAAAGTGAAAATTCGATTGCGTATAATCTGTGTTATGTGCCCCTGACGAGGTGAGAGCCCTCCAAAATTGGGACAATTTTGAGAGTGGAGCGAACACTCTGGAAGGGTTCGAAGAAAACGAAGTTTTGCATCAGGAAAATTGAAACTAATTATGTTAGTTTCCCCTGAATACTTGGAAGGGTTGTCATCAGACAAAGTTTTGCATCAGCAAAATTGAAACTAACAATACGGTATCATAAGTAAATTTATGATACCATTACAATTTAGGAATTATTATAAAAATATATAAACGCAAAGAGGCTAATTCAAGAATGGACAAAAGCGAGCTTTTGGGAAGACTTAAGCATGAAATTGAAATAAGAAACTTTTCTTTCAGCACTCTAAAAAGTTATATGAATTCTGTGAAAAAATTTCTTGATTTTGCTGACTCAAATAAAGATTGTAGCCTTGCTGAAGATGATGTAAAAAATTATGCCCAGCAGCAAATAAAACATAAAGAACCGACATCTGTATCTCATGATATCTTTGCTATAACTTTCTTTTTCCGGCATGTTTTGGGCAAAAATATAGACATTCCAAGACCAAAAAGAAACAAAAAAATTCCAGAGATTTTAACAGTAGAAGAGGTAAAAAAAATGATTGCTTCTGCAAATAATATAAAACATAAACTTATATTAAAAATACTTTATGGATGTGGTCTAAGAGTCTCTGAACTGGTTAATCTCAAAAAACAGGATGTAAATTTTTTGGAAGGGCTAATTCATGTAAAACTCGGAAAAGGAAAAAAAGACAGGTTTATCAAGATTCCTGAAAGTATGAAAGAAGAATTAAAAAGCTTCTGCATGCTGAATGAAAATGAGATATTATTTCCTTCCAATAGAAATAGCAAATTAACAACAGCAGCAATACAGGCAATTGTAGATTATGCTGGAAAAAAAGCAGGGATTAAAAAAGAAATTTATCCACATTTATTAAGGCATAGTTTTGCTACTCATCTTTTAGAGAATGGAACGGATTTAAGGATTATTCAAAAACTTCTTGGGCATTCTGATATCAAGACGACACAGATTTATACTCAAATATCACAGGCATTAATAAAAAATATAAAAAGCCCACTTGATAAGTTATAGCACAAAATGGCAGTAAAAGACTTTATTCCAGTAGTTGATGCAAAAATAACAACAGAAAAAGAAGTTAAGTCCAAACCATCAATTGCAGAATTAACCACAATAGAAACTCCAGGCAAGCCAATGCCAGCCTCACAGTTAGAGTCTAAACAATCCAGAGCAAAGCCAAGAATTAAAAAAGCTAAAGCCGAGGCAAAAGAAGTTCAGCAAAAAAGAGACGCAGTATTTATTATAACTGAAAAACCACAGGCAGCTCAAAAAATAGCATCAGCGCTTGGCTCGCCAAGAAAGTACACTGAAGACGGAGCATCTTATTTTGAATTAGAAAGAAATAACAAAAGAATAATTGTTGCATCAGCAGTAGGCCATTTATTCAACCTTACTTATTCAGCAGGGCAGAAAGGCTGGCCTATTTTCAATTTGGAATGGCGGCCCTCGTTTGAAAAGAAAACATCAGCATTTACTAAACGCTATTATAATCTCCTAAAAAAGCTGACAAAAAGCGCTAAAGAAATAATTATTGCAACAGACTTCGATGTTGAAGGAGAGGTCATAGGCTGGAATATTCTGAGGTTTATTTGCAAAGAAACAAATGCAAAAAGAATGAAATACTCTACTCTAACAGCTCCAGAATTAGAAAAATCCTATGAGCATCCTCTTCCAGAGATTGCCTGGGGCAATGCATATGCTGGTGAAGCAAGGCATATTGTAGACTGGCTTTATGGAATTAACCTTTCAAGAGCATTAATGTCTGCTATTAAAAAAGTCGGCTCATTCAGGCTTCTGTCAATAGGCCGAGTCCAAGGTCCGGCATTAAAAATAATTGTAGACAGAGAAAGAGAAATAAAAAGTTTTAAATCAGAGCCTTACTGGCAGGTTTTCGCATTGTCCAACAATGTTTTGTTCAAGCACCCAAAAGATATCTTCAATAAGCCAGAATTGGATAAATTCAAAGATATTAAAGAAGCAATTGCAGAAACTAAAAAATTTGAAGAGTCAATTCCTCCAGGAGTTCCATTCGATTTGACTACATTGCAAAAAGAAGCTTACAGAGTCTATAAATTAAGCCCATCTCAAACTTTAGTAATAGCTCAAAAGCTGTATCTTGACGGGCTGATTTCATACCCGCGAACTTCCTCGCAAAAAATACCGCAAGAAATAAAGCCAAAAAAAATATTAAAAAAATTAGAAAAACAATTTCCAGAAGCAAAGGGAGCTGCTCGCCCATATCCAATTGAAGGTAAAAAATCAGACCCGGCTCATCCTTCAATCTATCCAACAGGAGATTTTGCAAAATTAGCCGGCGCAGAGGAAAAACTCTACAGCTTAATTGCAAAACGGTTTATTGCAGCATTTTCAAATAATGCTAAAACAGCAAATAAAAAAGTAACTTTAACCGCCAAGGATAATATAATCTTTACAGCTTCAGGGCTCTCAATAATCGAAAAAGGCTGGACATCTTTCTACCCGGTTAAAATTGAAGAAATAAACCTTCCTGATTTTAATGGCAAAGTAAAAATAGATGAAATAAAAATAGAAGAAAAAGAAACACAGCCGCCAAACAGGTATACTCCAACCGGGCTTGTCTCGATTTTAGAAAAAAAGAATTTGGGCACAAAAGCAACGCGGTCCATGATTGTAGATACTCTATTTGAACGCGGATATCTTAATGGCAAAAGCATCAAAGCAACGCCATTAGGCTTAAAATTAATCGAAACTTTAGAAAAATATTCCTCAATAATAATAGATGAAAATTTAACAAGAAACCTTGAAGAAGAAATGGATTCTATAGAAAGTTCTAAAAAAGACTTTGAAAAAAAAGAAAAAGTAATTATTGACAAAGCTAAGAAAGTTATAACAGATATATCCAAAGAGTTCAAGGAAAAAGAAACAGAAATTGGAAAAGACCTTCTCAAAGGCCTTGAAAACCTTAGGGCAGATCAAAATGAGGCAAATACTTTAATGCCCTGCTCAAGTTGTAAAAAAGGGAGTTTAAGGATATTATTTAATAGGAAATCAAGAAGGTATTTTGTAGCCTGCTCAAACTACCCAGAATGCAAGCAGACTTACTCCCTGCCGCCAAACTCCCTTATAAAAAAAGCAGACGATAAAGTATGCGAAGCTGATAATTTTCCAAAACTTCTCGCAATAAGAAAAGGCAAGCACCCTTGGGAATTTTGCTTTAATCCCGAATGCCCAATTGAAAAAAAGAAGCGCGAGGAATGGGCTGCTAAAAAAGAGGAATGGGTCAAGCAAGACGAATAGCAATTTTTATATAGGCTCAGTTATCTAAATAATTATCTTCTTCTGGGAAAAAGGGTCAAAAAATGAACCTGTTAAACGGAAAAATCGAAGAACTTGAATTAAGAAGAAAGATACTGCATATACTAATTGGCATAACCGCTCTCATTCTTTTAATATATAATATTCTCACTCCATTTGTTATTTTTATAATTTTAATTATAGGAATTATAATAAGCCTGGTTTCAATAAAAATCAAGCTCCCGGTAATTTCTTTCTTCCTTGAAAAATTTGATAGAAAAAGCAGCCTAGAAAGCAATCTTCCAGGAAGAGGAATTATTTTTGCAGTAGTTGGTTCTCTTCTTGTCTTGCAGTTATTCCCAAGAGATATTGCACTGGCATCAATTGCAATCTTAACTTTCGCAGATTCAACTTCCCATCTGTTTGGAAAAGTTTTGGGCAGAACCCCTTCGTTCCTTAACAGCAAAAAAAATATCGAAGGCCATATAATCGGGGCATTTTTAAGCACAGCCATAGCAGCATTATTTGTTCCCCTGTCTCTGGCATTCGCAGGCAGTTTAACAGCAATGATATTCGAATCAATAATTATAGAAATACAAAAAATCCAGCTAGATGACAACTTGATAATTCCTTTAGTTGCAGGAACAACAATGTTTCTGATATCTAAGTTTATAATCTAATTACTTTCCGCTTCTGTTCCAGGCTCTCATGCTGGGTCTTACTTTAAAATTTGGCCCTCTGTTTCTTAAGCCTCTTGATTTCCTTCCAGCAGATGTCAATCCTCTTTGAGCTCGTTTAGTATGCTTGCTGCTTATAATCCAGTTTAATTCTTTGTCAGATTTCATTTCAGGCATTTGAGGGTCAACAAGTATAACCTCAAAAAAGTAGTATTTACCATCCTTGCCAATTTGGTAAGAATTCAAAACTTCCAGATTATTGAAATATCTGCCTGCTCTTTGTTCAGCAACCCATCGGGCATTCATCTTTAATGTTTTTCTGACATGCTGTTTTCCAGACTTTCTCCCATGCGTATGTTTTGGCCTTGTCCTTCCGCCCCTTATTAATCTAACTCTTGCAACAATTATCCCTTTTTTAGCCTTGTATCCTAAAGCTCTTGCCTTGTCTAATCTAAGAGGCTTGTCAACTTTAACAATTGAATTGCCAGCTCTCCACTGAATCATCCTTTCATGAACTAGCTCTCTAGTGGGGTTTTTCCATAAGTCTTTAATATAAGCATAAAATCCTTTAACCATCCTAAAATCTGACAAATTTGGTTTTTAAATGTTATGCAGAGTTAAATTTCCTGGGCACACTCACGGAATTCTATAACTGTAAGAAATTCAATTCCTTTTTTACTGCAGATTTCAAAATCCCTTTTGCTGTCCCCGACATAAAGATGCGGTTTGCCATGCTGTTTAATAAATCTTTCCCAAACAAGGCGCTTGTCATCTTTTTCATCTGGCTCTGTCGTAACAATAATGTCAAAAAAATCCAGTAATCCTGTAAATTCAAGAAATTTATCAATTGCCTTTGAACTTATTGTTGTAATTAAGGCAATTCTGTATTTTTTCTTTAAATGGCCAAAATAATTTATCATATCTGTGTCTATATCCTCTTTTTTCATTAAGTCTAGAACGCGGTCAAAATAAATTGCTCTTCTTTTAACAATTCGCTCTTTTGGTGATAAATTTGGATAAACTTTTTCAAGTGCTTTTTCAACTTTTTGAAAATAATCTGGAGATTGCTCTGCTTCATATATTTCAGGCATCTTTGCCTTATCAGCAAGTTCTTTCATGCCAATTTTATGCGCTTCTTTAAACGCCCTGTCGCTTACAAATACGCCCGAAAATGTTGTTGCAATTATTGGCTTTTTTGCTCTTGGTGTTTTTGACATGATTAGATTAAGATAAAGAGTTATTTAAAGATTTATACTTATAACTTTGCCGCATTAATTGTCCATTCATCGAAAGCGTCTATTACTTCTGCATCGGACAGATCTTTTGCATACCATCTGCTTCTTCTCGCTTTCTGAGCTAACTGTTCTCTTAGTTCCAGAGAATATTTCTCATTATTAAGCACCTCATCAACAAAAGCATTTACTCTTATTCTCATTCCATCTGAGATATGTGGTCCATTTAATGTTTTTAGAGGCACAATTGATCCAGCAGAATATCTTGTTTCAGATATTGACTCTGTATTAATTTCAGCAACAGATGGCTGACTTTGAATACTTATAGATGTTTGGGCTTTGGATGTAGGAACATCATGATTTTCAGGATTTGGTTTAAGAAATTGAAGTAGACTTTTGAATAACTCGTTATCCGCAACAACATATTCTTCAAAGTGTCTTTGTTTTGCATGGACTTCTTTTACCTCTTCTTTTAGAGATATAGCATCCATTGTAGGAGGAGTAAATTTAAGATAGATTCTTGCCAAATCTTCACTGCATTTTCGCAATTCAACTACTCTTTCAAGTTTTCTTGCATATTGTGCCAAAACTATTGATCCTTTTAATTTCCTGTCTTGCAATGATTTAGATAATTTAAAATAAGCCTCTGGTTGTTTATGCCGAAATCTTTTTAATATACTTCTAGCTATCTTTGCATCTTCTCCATATTGATATCTCTTCAAATCAGCATCAATACCATCAACACAATTTTTTAGTTCTGTTACAATCTCGCCAAAATCATTTTTGTCATCAAAATTAGTTGAAAGACATAAGAATCCCATAAGATTTTTGCAACTTTGCCAGTTATAAGTAGCATGAGGCTCTTTTGATAGTAAAGCTGAAAGAGCCCGCGATTCTCTTTGATTTCTGACATGAACATCAGTATGGCCATTTGGACTTTTGGACCAATTTATAGAAGATATCTCCTCTAAACTATAAACTAATCCTTCAAGATTCCTTAATTGAACTTTAGGAATTTCAACTGGTTGAAGCTTGATTTCTGGGAAAAATGCCATCTGTATTTTTTCATAAGTAAGCAGGCTTTCCCATTCAACTTTTGCATTTGTTTCTTCGACATCTACAGCTTTCTTTGCCCTTGGCAAGCCTGAAGTAACCCTTACAAAAGAACCATTTTGCTTTCTTTTTCGTTTTGTCCAGTCAATTACAGCTGGCTGCGAAATGTCCTGCGGATTTACTTTTGTCAAAGTATAATCTCCATTTGATTTCTCCACTCTAAAAAAAGACATTTTACCTGAAGATACATGCCCTGTTAATGCTAAAATTAAGTCAGGCTTTATTTCAGGGGTAATAAAAATCATTCTTGAATTTCCATCATGAAAATATTTCATAAGCTGGAAAAAAACCGCCCTTGAATCATAATCCCTTGCTTTTAATTCAATTTTAACTTCCTTACCTTGATTATCCTGTGCTAAAATGTCTAGCCTTCCAGCACGAATTGTTTTTTCACTTGCAATATAAGCTAATCCTTCCTCTATCTGCCCAAGCCTTTGCCCGTTATTAGATATAAAATAATCCTGCAGTGCTTTTTCTTCCAGCTTTCTGTTTTGATTCTTTCTTCTACCTATTGCTTTTCCTGCTTGAATCATGCCTATCTCAGCCATAATTTCCTTAAAACCTGAATAAATATCAGAAAAACCATTTTGCTGAGCCACAGCCATTAATTCAAAAATATCTTCAGGAACCTCTGATGGATGGCTCATTACATCTAACACGATTTTTTCAAGTTCTTTCTTAAGTATTTTGCGCTGTGTATCAATAAACTGCACTCTTGCTTCCTGAATATCTTGGTTTGCCATATTAAGTCGTCCTCACAATTTGCCTGTAAACTGGCTGAGAATAATCTAATTGCGCCAGCTCAGGATCCTGCATTTTTCTTAATTTGTAATGAATATCTTTTGCGTGGCTAAAGTCCTCACCATCAAGATTCAATAAAGCATCAACTTTATTCTGCTCATTGTTATCAACATACCTGAAAAAATCTGAAACAAGCCTTTGGTCAGTTCGGTACATATTAACAAGGTGGTTTACAAGCTCTCTTGAACTTTTTGTTCTGCCTCTTAGCCTCTTTAATCTTTCGTCCTGTGCAAGATTGATGCAGATGCTGGAAATTGCTTCATAAAGAGGATCTTCTCCACTAACACCAAGTATCCTGTGATACCTGCTAGTATTGTCAGGTGCTTGTCTTCCAACAGTTGAAAAAAGATATTCTCCTGCAATATGAGGATCGAATGAAGCGATTGCTTGTGCCCTTGTTAAGCTTGATAACAAAGTATCAAGAACAAACAAATGATCCTTTAAGGTATAAAAAATGTAATCATTATTTACCCTCTGCCTTTCAGATTCTGGAAGTTTTGAAGTTCTGCCTGCTTCTGCTGCTCTTCTTGCTAATGTTTGAACAGTTTCTTCATTTTTTGCAGGAATTCGTGAAGTTAAATCTCTAATGTCAGATTGTAATTGTAAAAATTGTCCCTGTTCAGTCGAATTTAAATATAAAGAACCTGCCAGCTTCATTAATCCTCGGTAAATCTTTGCAGCTTTATTTGCACACCTAAATTCTGAAATAATAGAACCTTCTGGTGAAGTTATTCTTTCTCGGATTTTTGTTGCAAGTGTGAAAACATCACCCATCTTGCTCTTAAAAGAGGGTCGAAACATATGAGTCCATCTTATAGATGAACTGCCTCTGCCATAACGCATTAGTTCTTTGGCTAAAGTTACTTCTTCCCCGCGCCTTCTTTGATTTTTTAATTCCGGCACTGCTTTCGTCAATTGCTCAAGATCATAATCTGGAGTATCTTGATGCGCGGCACTATCAATAATTTTAGACTTCCTGCTTTCAATATAGCCAAAAAGAGCTTTAAGATTTTCAAGATTATATTCAAATGGTTCATGCCTGCCTGATTTTTTCCAGATTGTAGAAAGTGCTTTTTCCAGATCAGCTGGCTTTCTTTGGAATTTTCTTTGGATTCTCATCAGATTTCCATTGTTATCTTCACAATGGCAGATTGTATAATCAGAAACACTTGCTATAAAATCATGAGGTATATTAAATGATTCCGCTAATAATTTTTCAACATAATCTCTTGAGATCTCGTCCGCCTTAAAGATTTTTTCAAAAACTCCTTCTAAATTAGAACGAAGATTAATATTTGCCTGTAATGCAGTTGAACCCAATTCATAGGGGATATCTGGTGAAGTAGATGCAAAAAAAGCTTCATTAATCGAATGAAGTAAAAGTCTTATGTTCTCCAATTCTTCTTCTTTCAGCCGCTTATCCCTAAAGAATTGGTAAAATTTATCAAAGATATAAGAATTTTCAAAGCATAGGAATTTCCCCTCTTCCACCTTTCTAAGTACTGCAGATCCCCTTTTAGGATTTTCAATAATGCTCTCAACTGTTTTAACTGTAAAAAAAGAATCATCTGCAAGAATTTTCCTAAGCTTTTCAGTTTCGCTGCATTCTTCAAGAACAATTAAATCAAGGCCTTTTACCTTGTTTATAATTGGTACTTTATTTTGTGTGTCTTGAAGTGCCTGAATTGCTTCTTTTTGCTTTCTAACCTGTGAAGCAATTTTTTGCGGATCATATTTTCCAAGTTTTATTTCAACTGCTCTCCCTTCTTCAGGCAAAACCAGATCAACAATATCCCTAGTTTTAACAACTTCACCTGTTTCAGGATTTCTAATTATTGTCAAGGCATATTCTGGGATTACATTGTTAGCTCCCTTATTCGAGCTTAAATTTAAATCAAGCCTTACCAACTCCTGAAATACATTTCCATAATCAAATTTTACAGGCTTATCCTTTGCTTTAGGCTCAAGTCCGCGATATTCCTTAATAATCTTTCTTGCCATTAATTCCAGGGAATCTACTTTGTCAGTTACTTGAACATCAATCTGCGCCTTTTGGCTAATCCCTAAAATTTCCATTGTTTTGCTTCTATGATATCCAATAGCGGCAGATGATAAAGCATATCCATGTTCTGAAAAAAAACTTGAAGTCTGTTTAAGTGTAAAGCCTACATCAATTGAATCCAATAAAAGGCATTCCTGTTCAAGTGTTAAAGATTTTGGCTGTAAAGTTTGTCTTAATCTCTCTCTTTCAGATAATGGAATTTGTAATCTGGTACAGATTAAATCAAATCTTTGCGCAAGAGGTGTTTGATTTTCTTTTTCATAATTAAATAAACTTGAAGTCGATATATCTAGAAAATCTGCAAATTGTTGAAAGCTCATTTCTTTTCTATGCCTTTCATGCCTCAGAAAATCTCCAAAACAAAGCTGTGGCTGCGCTAGGGTCTTGATAGAATCAACAATATTTCTAATATCTTCCAGTTGAACCATAGAAAGTCCAAAAAGACCTCATTTTTAAGGCTTTCGGATTGTAACTACTATTTAGTTAATGCTTTTTCGCAGTCTTCCACATTAGCTCAAAGTACTTTCTATAGGAATCCGCAATTTCTGATTCCTGTATAACAATTGCAATGGGGTCTTTTTTCCAGAGGATTATTGCAACCTTATTTTTGTAAATGTTAATTGCCAAAGGGTTTGAGTATTTTTCAGGAAGATATCTTATTTCTGCATTTGGAATTTTTTTAGTAAGACTTTCAGATGCAAGTATTTTTGCCTTGATTTTCTTTTTTATCCTGTCTTTGTCATACCATTTAAAATAAAATGGCAGAATTTCAAATGCAGACCGAGAAGCTCCAAGAATAAGAACTTCTTTATTATCTTCTAACTGGTCCTGAAATACTGATTTCAAGCCTTCAATGCCTTTAAAAAAATTAGTTTCCTGTTTTTCTTTTGTTTTTTGATAAAGATTCATAAGGCCTGGAAGAGACTCGTTAAGCTCATTTTGCCTTTCGCTCAATATTTCATTTAATCTTTGAGGATTAACTGCCTCAAAAAACCTGCGATTATTTTTTAAAATATATCCAATAAGGCCTTTTTTTATTAATCTCTCTGTTATGTCATATACATTTCTCCTATGAACTCCTGTTTTTCTTGACAATTGCCCTGCCAAGCTCGGACCATTTTCAAGCAAAGCTAAATAGACTTTGCTTTCGCTTTCTGTTAAGCCAAATTCCTGAAGTATTTTGTTCATGCTCTTATAAAGTAAATTCATTTTAAAAATTTATCTAATGAGGTGATAATAATCACCACTTTAATTTATTAGGATTTTTTGTTCTGATATAGCATGAATGAAAGAAAAAGTTTTTTCAGAAACAGAACTGCAAATGAAATAAAAGAATTAGGGGCTAAAAGAGTTTATAGCCCAAGAGGATTAGTTAGAACTATCTGGGAAGACCTGCCTGCTGATAAGACACTTGAATTAAGGTTTCAGCTTACTCCTAAAAGATTTGCCAGATTTGATGTTACTGGTGCTGTTGCATCAAGAAAATGCTACAAGCATGGAAATGTCATTGCGCTTGAACAGCCAAAATCAATTGCTGAAGCACTTGAATGCCCGAATATTCCCCTTGCTATACGAGCAAGAGATTTTGAAAAAGAATTGCTTGGATTAAAAGAAGAAGAAATAAATTTTGTAGGGTATTCTTTCCGTCCTGTAAGGGGACTTTATGGTGGTGACGGAAGACGCAGAATTGTACCTTTTGTATGGTTGCCTGAAGCTGAAAAAATCTTTGCTTATGCTGAAACAAAAGCAGGCGGAATTGATATTAAACCCTATGCAGACTCTGAAAGAGTTAAAATTGAAGGAGCAGATATTATTTGTAAAGTTCCATCAAGAACTCAAAAGAAAGAGCGATATGCAATAAAGTTAAGGCATGTTCCTGTTGATGGAGCAACTGAACGAAGAGCGGTTGTATGGAGCTTGAAAGCTGAATTTGAAAGTGGAAAAGAGCCAGAGCATAGCAGATATAATATCAGATACACCTGGGCAAATGAAAGAGAAAACATTGATGGAATTACAATGTATCCTCATGTAATTGCAGCTTATATTGCAGTTGCTGGAAAGTTATGGAAAGAACAAAAGAATTTAACTCCGATGGAGATGAATCCATTTGCACTGCTATCAAGAAAAGAAGCTGAATTCTACAAGAAATTATGCAATAATATTGTTATCTATGACCCAACTTTAGATAGTAAAGACAAGCTTAGGAATTTGCATCTCGATGAAAAATGTATTTTAATTGCAAGAAGTATTGGAACTTACAGGCATGACGAAACAATGTTTTGGGACCCTGCAAGAGATGGCAAATTAAGGGATTACAACTGGAGCATTTAATTACAACCATTCATAAGTTTTAATGCAAATGTGCATAAAGCCATTTAGAAAGAAATAAAAATTAAGAAAACTGCCTTACTTCATGGCAAAGAAAAAGTTCTATGTAACAACCCCTATCTACTATGCAAACGCTGCCCCCCATATAGGTTCAGCTTACACAACAATAGCAGCAGATATCCTCGCAAGATGGCACAAGCTTTTAGGCGAAGATGTTTATTTTCTTACAGGAACAGATGAGCATGGACTAAAGATACAAAGAACAGCACAGGCTGCTGGTAAAAACCCAAAAGAATTTGTTGATGAAATAGCTGAGAAATTCAAAAAAGCCTGGCAGGCTTTAAATATTCATTATAATTATTTTATCAGAACAACTGATAAAGACCACGAAAAAGACGTTCAAACAATATTGCAAGAATTATTTGATAAAAAACTAATCTATAAAGGATACTACGAAGCTTATTATTGTGTTGGCTGCGAGCAATATTTAACAAAAAGTGAGTTAATAGATGGAAAATGCCCCATTCATAAAATAGAGCCAGAAATCAAAAAAGAAGAAGCTTATCTCTTTAAATTATCAGCATTTCAAAAAAAGATTTTAAGTTTAATCCAGACTAATAAGCTGGAAATTCTGCCCAAAAATAGAAAAAATGAAATTATTAATTTTGTCAAGGAGGGATTGCAGGATATATCATTTTCAAGAAAGAAATCCGAAGTGCCCTGGGGAATAGAGCTTCCTTTTAACAAAGAACACACAGCATATGTCTGGGTTGATGCGCTTTGGAATTATATTACTGGATTAAGAGACAAAAAAATATTCGAAAAATTCTGGCCTGCAGATATCCAATTAATGGCAAAAGATATTTTTAGGGTGCATGCAACAATCTGGATAGCTCTGCTTCTAGCATTAAAATATAAGTTGCCAAAAACTTTCTTTATCCATGGTTATTTCACAGTAGGGGGTCAGAAAATCTCAAAATCATTGGGAAACACAATAAACCCTGTTATTCTAGCAGATAAATACGGTTCAGACTCTATTAGATATTTTTTAATGCGGAATATTCCATTTGGAGAAGATGGAGATTTTAGCGAACAAGCTTTAGCATACAGGCATAACAATGAGTTGGCAAATAAATTAGGCAATTTAATAAGCAGAGTTTCAGCTCTGGCTGAAAAATACGGGTTAGAAAAGTCAGATTCTTCTTTGGATATCAAGCAGACAAAAGAAAAATTTGAAAAGAGTATTGAAAATTATGAGTTCGACAAAGCATTAAATGAAGTTTTTGCTTTTATAGACAAATGCAATGAATATATACAAAACAAAAAGCCCTGGGAAACACAAAATAAAAAAGTATTATACGAACTGGCAGATGCAATCAAAGACTTCACAATTCTTCTTAGCCCTTTTATTCCAGAAACAGCTGAAAAAATCGCAAAAATCTTTAATTTCCAGGTTTCCTATAAAGAAATTAACAAACCATTAAAAATAAAAAGCATCAAAAAGTCAGATATTCTATTCAAGAAGGTATAATGAAAAGCCTAGAAGAAAGCGTTGAAGCAGCAAATGAATCCTGCATAGGAAAGCCTAATAATTATTTTCAAAATCTAAAAACCTGCAACCATAAAAATGTAAGATTTTACACAATTCAATATGGAAGAAAAGGCAGAAAATTTGCTTTATATATCTGTCAGTATTGCCTTTCAACTGTTTCATCATCAACAGTAACAGAAAAAAGAATAGATGCCATTAAGCTAGAGGCTTTATTAAGAATAATAAAAAATAAAAACGCACAATTCTCAATAAAACCATGTTAGACAAAGTATCTTACACTGACTTTGCAAAGCTCGACTTAAGAGTTGGAAAAATCATAGAAGTTGAAAACCACCCCAATGCAGATAAGCTACTTGTAATGACAGTAGATTTGGGCGAGAAAGAGCCAAGAACAATTGTAGCCGGGTTAAAGCAATTCTATAAAAAAGCAGAGCTTAAAGGCAAGAAAACTGTTTTCATAACAAATCTTGAACCAAAAGTATTAAAAGGAATAGAAAGCAACGGGATGATTTTAGCAGCAGAAAATTCAGATAAAACAAAGGTTATTTTTCTGGAGCCGGAAAAAGATATTGAAACAGGTTCTAAAATTTATTAACTAAATCTTCCAAACAGTTTGTCAATTAAAGAATAGCTCTCTTTATAGTCATTGTTTCCAATGATTTTAGCAGCAATTTTCCTGTATGCTCTTGCAGCCTTGCTCTTTGGGTGCGTATGTATAATTGCATCCTTGCAAGCCAAAGCACTCTGCATATTTTTATCTTCAGGAACAACTCCAAGAATAGGCAATTCCAGCATGTCTCTTATATTCGAGATAGGCATCTCCGTTGATGTGCCCCTTACCCTATTCACAATTACGCCTTTGACAGTTTTTCCAAGCTCTTCAATTACTTTGCTTGTCTTAAGCGCATCTGTAACAGCAGGAATTTCAGGATTTGTAACAATTATAAGCTCATCAGCAGATTCCATTGCAGCAATAGCTTCTTCACCTAATCCAGCAGAAGAATCAAAAATAACATAATCAGCCATTTTTCTTAATTTCCTGCCAACTTCCTTTAATCGAGAATGATTTAATCTTCTTAACTCTCTTACAGAAAGTGAACTCGGAATGATTTTAGTCCCAGACTCGTGCTCATAAATCGCATCTGATATTTTGGCTTTGCCCAAAAGAACATGGTTAAGGCTTATAGGAACAATAGGTGCGCCCAAATGCAAGCCAATATTTGGAGTAGTCAAGTTAGCATCAAGAATTATAACCTCTTTACCAAAAGCATTGAGAGCCGCGCCAATATTTATTGCACTAGTTGTCTTCCCAACGCCCCCCTTTCCAGAAGTTATTGTTATTAATTTACCCATATTTTTGTTAACTTCCAACATCTCTTAGAGCTAGGAAGTAAAAGAAATTATTTGAGGGAACTTATAAACTTTTCTAAAAGCAGTGAATATTCCTTAAGTTTGTCAAGATTAATGTTAATCACCTCACCCTTATATATAACCTTAAGATTCACTCCTTTTCTAAATTCATTCTCTCTAATTTTGTCAAGCTGCTCAATATCTCTAAATAGTTCATAAAGTTTAAGTGTCTCGCTTATTATAGGATCATCTGCATAAATTCGTTTTAACTGGACAAGTTGAGCTCTGGGTGCATCAAGAACAGGTTTCCATTTCTTGTCTTTTTTAGCTTTTTCAACTAGCTTTTCCATAGACAACTCTATCATGACCTTCCAGCGCAGTAGAAGATTAATTATTACGTCGCAAGTTTTTGTGTATTTTAGGCTTACATAAAGCAAGTGGTCTGCGCTGATTTTTTCTTTTATAATTTTCTCCATATATTAACCTAAAAAGTAACAAATTACTATAAAGCTAACTTATTTAAATACCTTTCTAAATTTTATCCATAAAATTCTTGTTTGTACTCTGGAGTAGTTTTTTTGAAATAGAAAAAAATTCTTTTAGTTTAATAATCCCTATCTCAAAAACTCCAAGCTCATCATCAACCATAATTACTTTGCCGCTTCTAGAAAATTCCAGGCCGCTTTCTTTATGCTTCTTGCCAAGAAAGATAATTTCTTTTAATAGCTTGCATTCTCCTTCATTAAGCCCATAATTCTTAGAGCACCGTGCAAAGAAAGTTTCAAGATTAATTTTTGTATCATTGCTCAATGTAATTCTTTTGTAAAGATACTCAAATTTAAGGATTGTAGATATATTCAATGTTAAGCCTCTGTAAACGCTCTCAAAAGCACGAAGCATTAATTTAGGGTCTTTAACAACAGGGATTGTAACAAAAATTATATGATCTGCGCTCTGCAGATGTTTCTCTGTTTCTATAAGAGAATCAATAAATTTTTGATAAATAACATCCATTATATTTTCCCTAGGCTTTTAGCCAGCCTTTCTGTTTCATTCAGTAGCTTTTCAGTTTCAGCAAGACCTTCGTCCCAAAACTCTCTTTTGCTTATATCAATTCCTAATTTAAAAAATATATTTTTCGGAGAATCAGAAGTTCCTGCAGACATGAATTCCTTAACTTTTTCTATGCTTTTGTTGTCTTTCTTAACCTGCCTTTGTAAAGCCTTAGAAATTAAAAGACCGTTTGCATATGAATAAACATAAAAAAAGGTTCGTATATGGCTCCAGTAAACCCACCAATCTTCAAAGCCATTAACATCTACATATGTTCCAAGATAGTCAGCCATATGCTTCTTAAAAATTGCTCCAATCTCTTCTTTAGATAAGTAGCCTTTTTCTTTGAATTCTTTATGCATCTCCTGTTCAAACTGATAGCACGCAATCTGCCTAAATATTGTTGCCATATCATCATTTAGCTTCATCATCATAATGCTTAATCGCAATTCATCATCAGCTTCTCTTAAAATTTCCTCAAGTACAAAATCTTCCATAAAAGTGCTGGATACCTCTGCCAGTGAAAGAGGAGTTCCAAAATTCAATGCATTTTGCTTGTTCTTCGTAAGCTCATCGCTGATACCATGCCCCAGCTCATGAGCAATAGTCAGAACATCATTTAGCTTGTCAGTATGATTAAGCAAAATATAAATCGGATGGCTTGTCAGGCCATAACAACAGCAAGCTCCTGAACGCTTGCCTTTCCTGGGAAATACATCCAAATTTCCTTCTTTATTAAACTTGTATACAATATTTGAAAATTCCCTGTCTAAACTGCTAAAAACTCGATAAACCATATCAATTGCTTCATTATAATGATATTTTTTGTCAATCTTGCCATAAGGAATATTTTTCTCCCCATAATTTAATTTTTTAACTCCTAATAGCTTCGCTTTTAGCTCATAATATTTTCGGGGAATATCAAATCTTTTTGACACAGCATCTACTAAAGTATCAACAATCTTGCTGTCGATATCATCGCTTAAATGTCTGGCAAAATCAGGCCTCGGCATTTTTCTAAGACCATCGTCTACTTTTTTGTTTGCAAGAATAGAATTCATTTCAGCTTCTGCAATCTCCACATGCTTGCTCATTATTTCGTTTAAAGCTGCAATTGCAGAATCTCTGGTTTTTTTGTTTGAACTGTCTACAAGACTTAAGATTTCAGAAAAATTCTTTAATTCTTTTTTTCCGTTCTCCAAAGTTATTTCTTTCTCCTCTTTTGAAAGCAACCCAGAAACCATTTTAACCCAATTAGAATACGCTGTTGGGTCTTTAAGATTCATTATCATTTCTTCAGGCTCGCTCAAAAGATACCGGGATTGCATAAATAATTTTTCTAAAAAATGATTGTAGATTTTTAAGCCTTCATAATTCAAAAACTTCTTTTGCTCGCTTTCTCTTATTTTTGCAATCCTAATAAGAAAAAACTGAATATCATTTTCTATCTTCTTGCCAAATTCTTCAATTTTTTTATATTTGGCCTTTAATGTAGGATTATTTTGGTCCTGAAAAGTCCTCAATTCAAAATAATATCCCTCATTTCCTGTACTTCCAAAATTCTTTGCCCATTCTCCATATTCATCAAGTGCTTCCTTCAAAATTTCGGGCTTTTTCAAATAATCTGTTCTGTTCTTCCATTTGCTAATAAACTCATAGCTCTTTTTTTCAAGCTCTTTTCTTTTTTTCTCAATTTCAGGGTCGTTATCTCCTTTTAAAAGAGGCTTAAGGTTCCATTCACTTTGTTTAACTTCTAATTTTTCCATTTAGAATTACTCGCTCAATTTAACAATTGCTTCTGCAATATCTCCGGTTTTTTCAAGAGCCCTTAGTGCTTCTTCTTTGTTCTTTCCAGTTTTTTCAGCAACAAGTTCTACATCTTCTTCTTTGATTCCTTCTTCCAAACCCTCTTCATGCGCTTCTCCAGTAATCTGCCAGCTTTCCTGTCCCTGCATGACAATCTTCTGAACATTAGGGTTATCAATAACAATTTTAGAGTCTTCTTTCTCAATAATTACCCTTTTTGCATCAATATCCTCCTGATTAATGCCCATTTGCTTCATCATTGCCCTCATTTTTTTAGGGTCCAACCCTCCAAGTCCGCCTAGCATAAATCAACAATAAATTGCAAGGTTAAATAGTTTTTGATGCTATTAGTTTTGCACAGAAGAATTTAGAAGAGGTCCAGCTTATATTTCTAAATCAAAAAAACTCTGATGAGTTTGTAAGTTTTTTGGATGTCTTAAATTTGCTAGAAGCAAATTTAATGAACCTGAAAATCATGATTTTCTTGACATAAAAAGAAGAAACTTGATTAAGCACTGGTGATTATAGGAAAAAATGCTTTTAATATAATAACAAATAAAATAACCCCGATTATAAACCCAATTACATGAGCCGGCTTTATCATAAATTTGCTCTTATATTCCTCATCATACCTAAGCAGCCCGCCAAAGCTTCCAGGCATGCTTATCTTATTATCTGCCATGATTGTTTAATGAAATGGGAATATAAAAAGTTAACTGAATTAAATCTCTTTGATTTTCTCAATCAACTCATCTTCCTTCTTTCCGCGGTAAGTTCTGCCAACTCTGACTAAAATATAATTAATGCTTCTCCAGTATCTTTTGGGAAATAGAGCTTGAAGGTCTTTTTCTACTTTCCATGGCTCTTTATGATTTGTCCAGCCAAGTTTTCTTGATATTTGCCCAACATGAACATCAACGCCAATTGCCGGCTTGCCCATTACTGCAAGAAAAACATTTGATGTTTTTCTTCCTACGCCTGAAAGCTCCATTAGCTTATTGAAATCGTGAGGAGGATTGCTGTTATATTTCTCAACAAGAACTCGCGCGCAGGCAATTATATTCTTTGCTTTTGTCTTGTAAAAATTAACAGGCAGAATTATTTTCTTAACATCTTTAAGACTTGCATTTGCAAGCATCTTAATTGATTCATATTTTTTAAAAAGAATTGCACAAATCGCAATTGTAGTCTCATCACGCGTTCTTGCAGACAAAATCGTAGATATCAGCACATGCCATGGCTTGTTCCATTCTGCTGCCAATCGCATTGAATCTGGAGCATATTTTTTAAGTGCCTTAAGCTGTTTGATAGCTCTCTTTGTCTTCATTATATTTCAAGTATTCTAATATTTAAATAGCCATTCAATTCCGGAATACTACTCTTTTTACGCATAATTTTAGTTCTTCCATGACAGATAAGAAAAAGAGTCATTTATAAGATATTCTATTTCTAGAAATTTTTTTTAACCATCCCCAAGATTATGTCCTGTTTTTCCTGCAGAGAGAACAATGTCCTGTCTGTTTCTGCTTGCCACTTCTCAACTATATCAAGATGTTTTTTAAGATAGTTTGTTCTTCTATTTGTTAAGCTAGCAAAAGAAACTAGCTTTTGGTAAGCAATACCTGCTGCAAAGATGATACTTATCACTGGCAAAAGCCCAACCCATTCAGAAGTATGTATCAATCCAGCAAGTTTGCCAATAACATATCCAAGAGCAATGAACAAAAACATCCAAAACAACATATCAATCCAGCTTAGCTTCATAAACATTAAAATCAGTCAAGATATTTATGCCTTTCTATTTAAAATTTGTTCTATCTATATTCAAAGACGCTGATTCTTCCTCATTTGCGCCTTGAATAGATAGAAAAAGACTTATGTCTTTTACTATAAATATCAAAAACCTAAACTTTTTAATACCTTTCTCCCTGTAAAAAGATATGAAACTTGATGATATAAAAAATTGGAAATTGTAACTAGAAAAAGACAA
>CAYIRC010000003.1:2628-50090 GCA_964365855.1 Candidatus Woesearchaeota archaeon | reverse complement strand
CTGTCTCCCAAAGTCCACGAACAAACTCAAGGACTTTGTGATGTCCTTGACTATACCTGTAAAATTAAAGGTTCTTTATTAGTAAAAAGCTTAGACTTCTATCTTATCAAAATCTTTTGCGATTGAGACATTTTTAAATATTTTTTTTGCCTCATTTTCTATAACTTCAGGGCAATGCTCATATCTTTGTGAGATATGTGTTAAAATTAATTGCTTTACTTTTGCTTTTTTTGCTATTATTGCTGCTTCTTCAGATGTTAAATGCTCTTTTGCTTTTGCCTTCCTTGCTTCTTCAGATGAAAAAGCAGATTCTATAATCAGGATATCAGAATTTTTAGCTAACTTTATGCTATTATCATTCATTTTTGTATCAAGTATAAAAGAAACTTTTTTGCCTTTTTCCAAATAGGTTACATCTTTTGCCTTTATTTTCTTGTTATCAATAATTATATCTTTTCCCTGCTGTAATTTTCCCAGCAGAGGTGATTGAGGAATTCTTAACTTTTTTATCTTGTTTTTATCTATTCTTATTTTATCTTTAATTACAATTGCATAGGCATTTGTTGGAACTCCGTGCGACATCGGTTTTGCTTCTATGTAAAAATCTTTTTCATCTATAAATTTTCCAGAGACTTCATGGATTTCCAGCAGTAATTTTAAGCCTGGAATAAGCTTTAATAAAATTGACATGAAATATTTTGTTCCTTTTGGACCGTAAATTTTTAGCTTCTTGGTATATCCTGTCATAACCAGAGTTTCAAATAAGCCTGGAAGACCGAGAATATGGTCTCCATGCCAGTGGGTTATTAAAATGCGGTTTATTTTATGCGCACTTAAACCTGCTATCTTAAGCTGTCTTTGAGTTCCTTCACCGCAATCGACAAGGATTATTTCATTTTTGAAACTAGCAAGTATGGCAGTGTGATTTTTTTCCTTTGTAGGGATTGCATTGCCTGTTCCTAAGAAATTTATTGTTACTTTTTCCATAGACTAAAGAACAAATGATTGTTTAAATAAGTTGTTTTTTGCAATAAACCTTATAAACAGGAATTAATTTAACAAAATATGACAATGCTAAAAGAGGCTTGCTGCTTCCCAGACTATTCTGCTGTAGAAGCAAGAAACAATTCAAGAAGATTATTTTACATCAGGCTGAATGAAGCAGTTGAAAAAAATGCACATTTTAAAGTTAAGCCGGAAAATTATAATAGATATTTAGGAGCATTAAGAAGGATTTTAAGAGTTGTTTCAGATGATCTTAGATTCCTCTTTGGGTCTTACCCCGTAGCTTGCTACGAAAACCTTAAGTGATGCTATTAACTCTTTTATGAATGATTTTTTGATGATAACACCTCGCATGGTTATATTTTCTTTTTAGCAGGCAGATTTCAAGAAGATGACTATATAGGAGCTCTTAATTGTTTTGATCCCGAAGGAATGGGTATGTATGACTCTGAAAGAAGTTTTGTGGAGTGGACTGCTGAAGAAGGAGGGGTTTCTGATTTAGAAGTTTCAAAGGATATTATAAACTATCTTAAGCCATTTGTTGAATCAGCTCGAAAAAAGTCTGGGCAGGAAATAGCTAAAAGGAAAGGATGGAACTTGCTTTGCAATATGAGACGGACATTGGAGAGAATTATGAATGATGAGGCACCAAGACTTTTGTTGCCAAAAGAAGATATGGTTTTTATTACTAACTTTGCAAGAAGATATAGCTCTGACAATTGAATAGGTAATTTTATAAAATAAAAGCACATTTTTATAATATGAAGAAAAGAGTGATTACATTTTTTATCGGGTTAATTATTATTGGGTTTATCTTAATGCTTATTCAAATTTCACAATTTGGAAGCTTAACTGGCTTTATATCCATTGATTCAAAAGAGATTGATGCTCAACTGTTAAATCCTCAAAATTCCGGGCAGGAAATCTTAACCTTATTTTTTAGTGTTTTGGTTTTCAGTGTTTTTGCATTATTGATTATGTTAAAGATATACAAACTTTTTATTGATTCTAGAATTGTGCCAAAAGAAGAAGGCAGAAGATTCATTAAATTAGACATGAAAAGCAAATAACATACTTTTAAATAATCAATTTTTTATTTTTTTATATGGCCCCGTAGCTCAGCTTGGATAGAGCGACTGCCTTCTAAGCAGTAGGTCGCAGGTTCAAGTCCTGTCGGGGTCATTTATGAATATTTTATTCATTTGCAAACATAACAGATTCAGAAGCAAATCCGCAGAAAAATCTTTAATTGTCTTAATCAAGATAAAACTCATAATGTGAAAAGTGCTGGAATTACAACTGATTTTTTAAAGCCTTATATTGCTGAAAATGTCAAGAAAGTTCTTTTACAAAATGGTCTGGAGATAAAGGATGAGCAGTCTCGCCTTATTAATGATTCTATGGTTGATTGGGCTGATAAAATAATAATTGTTGCAGATAATGTAGATGTTTCAAAATTTCCTATTGAAAAAACAGAAGTCTGGAAGGTTAGGGATACAACTGAAGAAGATTTTGAATCAATTATAAAAATTGTTGATGAAATTGAGGAGAGGATTAAGGCATTATTGAGAAGAATCTAAATCTTTAAAATAGTTATGAAATTAATTTAAAAATGGATATTGGTGAAGAGTCTTCTAAACTGCATGAGCAGTTAAAAGGGAAGCTTGAGGTTAAATCTAAAGTTAAGATGGAATCCAGGCATGATTTGTCTTTAGCTTATACGCCGGGAGTAGCTGAACCTTGTAGAAGGATTGCTGCAAATAAAGAAGATGTTTATAGATATACGATAAAAGGAAATACAGTTGCTGTAATTTCAGATGGCAGTGCTGTTCTTGGGCTTGGGAATATCGGGGCTGAAGCTGGAATTCCTGTAATGGAAGGGAAATCTGTTTTGTTTAAAGAATTGGCTGGAATTGATGCATTTCCAATTTGCCTTGCTTCACAAGATGTTAAAAAAAATATTGAAACAATAAGAAATATTGCACCTGTTTTCGGAGGCATTAATTTAGAGGATTTCAAAGCACCTGAATGCTTTGAAATTGAAAATGCTTTGCAGGATTTGGGAATTCCTGTTATGCATGATGACCAGCATGGAACAGCTGTTGTTGTTTTAGCTGGACTGATTAATGCTTTAAAAGTTGTTGGCAAGGAAAAGAATAGAATTAAGATTGCAATTTCAGGAGCAGGTGCTGCTGCGGTTGGCGTGACTAAATTGATGATTGCTTATGGAATTAATGCTGGACAGGTTATTTTATGCGACAGGAAAGGAATTATTTATCGAGGACGCGAGGATTTGAGTGAGAATAAATCTAAAATGGAAATTGCTGAAATTACAAATTCAAGGATTTTAAAAGGGACAGTTGCAGATGCAATAAAAGGAGCTGATATTTTTATCGGTCTTTCTTCAAAAGGGCTTGTTTCAAAGGAGATGGTTAGAAGCATGAATTCTAAAGCAATTGTTTTTGCAATGGCAAATCCAGAGCCAGAGATTATGCCTCAGGATGCTTTGGATGCAGGGGCAGTTGTTGTTGCAACTGGCCGCAGCGACTTTTCAAATCAGGTTAATAATGTTCTTGGATTTCCGGGAATTTTCAGAGGTGCTTTGGATGTCAGGGCTAGACAGATAACTACTAAAATGAAATTAGCTGCTGCTCTTGCAATTGCTTCATGTGTTAAAGAGCTGAGCAGTGATTGTATAATTCCTTTTCCTCTTGATAAAACAGTTGCTTTAAAAGTTGCGGATGCTGTTGGAAAGGCTTGGAAAGAAGAGAATTCTTAATAAAATTTAATACAGAAAACAAACTCCTGCTTTTATAGAAAATTCTGTTGATTATAGAACATTTTCTTCAGAATTTTCTATCTGGATAATTCTAAAACGATGTGACTTAATTAACCGAATTATCCATAAGCTGGAGTTATGCCTGTCGTTTTATTTTCTGTCTCCCAAAGTCCACGAACAAACTCAAGGACTTTGGGATATTAACGAAAGATATATAAATGTATAACCTTTGTTAATATTATGGAAAAAATACCGTTGATATTGAGAATTAAGAAAGAATCACATAGAAATATAGCTTATGCTCAAGATTTGATTGTTACAGAGGTTTATAAGGTATTTGACAGAGCTGTTTTGCATGGCGGGACAGCTATATGGAGATGCTATTTTGGAAATAGATTTTCTGAAGACCTTGATTTTTATTTTCCTGCTGATAGGAAAAAAACAGATGAATTATTTGAATCTTTAGAGAAAAAAGGTTTTAGAATTTTAAAAAAGAAAGTTTCAGACCGAAGCATTTATTCTGAACTTGAGTATGAGCGAATTGCAGTAAGATTAGAAGCGACTTTTCAAAACATTTCTGGAGTTATTGTGGATTATGAAACTGCTGATGGAAATGTTATTTCTATTTACAGCTTGACTCCTGAAGGATTTATACAAGAAAAGAGCAATACATATTTGAAACGAAGAAAAATAAGAGATTTATGGGACATTTTCTTTTTACTTAAGCTTGTGGTTAATTGGAAAGAAATTGAAAAAGCTATAGAGAGTTTGATAAAGAAGTATGCAAAGCCGATTGATGAAGAAGATTTGAAAGTAATTATTCTGGAAGGAATTGTGCCAAATTCGCAGGAAATGATTGATTATATCAAAAGAAAATGGGGAAA
The DNA here is from genome assembly GCA_964365855.1 of Candidatus Woesearchaeota archaeon. Classification (GTDB taxonomy): domain Archaea; phylum Nanobdellota; class Nanobdellia; order Pacearchaeales; family GW2011-AR1; genus CAYIRC01. The sequence goes on along the minus strand of CAYIRC010000003.1, from coordinate 45,422 downwards.
CAAAAACATTTAATCACAATTGAAAACCTTTTTGAAAAAAGCCCTGTTGTTGACTTTAAGTCAATTGCAAGGCAAATTGGGAATAAGAATTATGCAAAGCTATTAATTAATAACTTGTTAAAGAAAGGAAAGATAAAGAAGCTTGGCAAAGGATATTACACAATTCATAATGAAATAAGCTTGAGTGTTTTTTGCTTTAAGCCAGCTTATTTGGGATTGCAATCTGCATTAAGCTATCATGGTTTATGGGAGCAGGAAACAATACCGGTTATTTTGACTATAAAGAAAGTGAGATTGGGGGTGCGAAAATCTCTTGAGCAAAATATTTTTGTCAGGCATATTGATAAAAAGTTCTTTTTTGGCTTTAACTATTTTAAAGATGGTTTAGTTTATTTACCTTATTCTGATATTGAAAAAACCTTTATTGATATGGTTATTTTTAGGCAAAATATCTCTGATGAGGTTTTACAGGAGATTAAAATGAGAATCGACAAGAAAAAGCTGAATAAATACCTTAAGGCTTATTCTATTAAAACTAGGAAAAAGATTAGCAGTTTGATATAACTGGGTGTAATGCTAGAAGAGTATGAAAGAGGAACATTAGTTTTATATTTGGGATAATTATTTTATTGTTATGAAAAAATTGCTTCTTACTTCAAGCGGGCTGGATTCTGAAAAAATCAAGCAGGCATTTTACAGGCTTCTTAATAAGCCTGTTTCTGAAAGCCGGATTCTAGTGATTGACAGCGCAGAAGATGAAGAAGAAAGGGGATGGATAAAGTCAGTTATAGAAGAATTATAGTGAAAGACATAAGTCTTTCCCTATCTAGTCAACGACAAACTGCAGAAATATTAATGTCCTTGACTATAATTGATATCGGATTCAATATAAAAAACATCGTTAATTTTAATATATGCAGGAACAAATCAATCAAAAATTTGAGCAATGATATTGATGTTATTTATCTGCTGGGCGGAAGCACTTATTATATTCTTGATAGGCTTAGGAAACTTGGGATTGACAAAATGATAAAAAAATTTGCCAACAAGGGGGGAGTTTTCATTGGCATAAGCGCAGGAAGCATAATTGCAGGCAAAGATGTTAAAATAGCGGGCTGGGGCAGTGAAGCAGATTCAAATGATATCGGGCTCAAAGATTTAAGAGGTTTAGGACTAACAGATATTGCTGTTTTTCCGCATTATAAGCTCAAGTTAAAAAATGAAGTAAAGGAATTCAGAGAAAAGGTTGATTATCCTGTTTTCGAGCTTAGAGATGGAGAAGCTCTGGCTATTGCTGGAAATAAGATTAATAAGGTTGGAAAAAGAGTTTAACAAGGTTTAAAAGATTCAATTTCTCTTGATATTTTATGCGCGGATGGCACAGTGGTTACTGCGGTCGGCTGCAGCCCGGCTTTTCCCCGGTTCGAATCCGGGTCCGCGCTTAATCTATACATTTATAAAAGCTAAATTTCATTTAAAATTATTATAAGGAGGTAAACATGGCAACAAAAGGATATTGTGTGAAATGCAAGAAACAAGTTGATATGAAAGACCCTGTTGAGTCTAAGACTGTAAAAGGGACTAAGATTGCAAAAGGCAAATGCCCTCATTGCAACACAACTGTTTGCAGAATGGGCGGAATAAAGTAAACTAATTTTATTTTTTTATTTTACTCTTTAATTATATTTTTTAGGAAAATGAATAAGAAGAAATTGAAGCTTAGTGAGGAAGTTATTAAAGAAATACTTGAAGCAAGGGAAAGAATAAAGAAGGGGGAATTTTATACTGAAAAAAAAGCTAAAGAGATTCTAGGATTTTAATACCAATTTTATGGTATTTGTTTAATTAAAAAAATATAAAAATACCAGAATTATGGTATTTTAATGGATATTGATTTGTATTTGGAAAAGGGTTTTATTAGCAAAATGATTGAAAACTAACAAAGTTAAATAGAAAATATGGAAAATAAAGACAAAAGTGAAAAAAAGCTAACAATTGATGAACTGGCTACTTTTTGCAAAAGAAAGGGATTTGTTTTTAGAAGTTCTGAAATATATGGCGGATTTGCAGGATTTTGGGATTTTGGGCCTTTGGGGGTAGAGCTATTTAGTAATCTTAAAAGAAATTGGTGGAATTATTTTGTACAACAAAAGGAGAATATGGCTGGCATTGATGCCAGCATTATCTCTCATCCAAAAACGTGGAAAGCTTCTGGGCATTTAACTGGATTTTCTGATGTGGCAGTTATATGCAAGAAATGCAAGAAAGCTATAAAAATTGATAAATCTGAAGTTGGAAAAATTAGATGCGAGTGCGGTGGTGAATTTATCACTTGGGGTGAATTTAATCTATTGTTTAAGACAAAGGTTGGAGCTTTGAATGCAGAGGATGCTTACTTAAGAGGTGAAACTGCTCAAGCAATGTTTATGGATTTTAAGCTGGTCCAGGAAACATCAAGGCTTCAGCTTCCTTTTGGTATTGCTCAGGTTGGAAAATGTTTTAGAAATGAGATTGCTCCAAGAGATTTTTTATTTAGAAGTAGAGAATTTACGATAGGGGAGTTTGAATTTTTTATCCATCCTGATGAACATAAATGCTCTATTTTAGATAAAACCCATTTGGATGTTAAATTAAAACTTTTGGACGCTGAAACTCAAAAAGCCGGCAAAGATGAAGTTAAGGAAACATCAATAGGAAAGATGCTTAGAGAAAAAAGACTAGATGAATGGCATGCTTACTGGCTTGCAGAACAAATTTTATGGTTTTATTCTTTAGGATTAACAAGAATTAAAATAAGAGAGCATACAAAAGAAGAACTTTCTTTTTATTCATCAGCTACTTTTGATATTGATTATGAATATCCGTTTGGAAGCAAAGAAGTTGCAGGCAATGCTAACAGAGGGCAGTATGATTTGAACCAGCATATTAAAGAAAGCAAGCAAAATCTGGCTGTGTTTGATGAGAAAACAAAGAAAAATGTTATTCCGAGAGTTATAGAGCCTACATTTGGAATGGAAAGAGTTTTTCTTGCTTTGCTAGTAGAGGCCTATGAGTATAACAAAGAGAGAGAAAATATTATTTTACACTTGCCTTTTAATCTTGCACCGGTCAAAGCAGCTGTTTTTCCGTTGATTAATGATAAATCAATGGAGAAGATAGCTAGGGAAATTTATCATGAACTAAAAAAAGAATTTATGGTTATTTATGATTCTTCAGGAAGTGTGGGGCGACGCTATTCTCGGGCTGATGAACAAGGAACGCCATTTTGCATAACAATTGATTCTGATTCTTTGAATGACAAATCTGTAACTATTAGGTTAAGAGATAACACTATTCAGATTAGAGTTAAAATAAAGGATTTAAAAGAAATAATAAGAAAGGGTATAGAAGGAGAAGATATATTAAAATTTGGAAAGGTAGTTAATACAAGAAAAAAAGATTAATCCTATCTTACCCAAAACTCAAAAGGCCTTCCAATAGTTTTTCTTCTCTGACTTTGGATTAGCCCTTTCTTTTCTAATTGCCTTAGTACATTAACTATTCTTGTTCTATCCCTTCCTATAATTTTAGCTAATTCTGGAGCAGTAATCCTTTTATTGTATCTTTCATTATAAAATTTTAATTTTTCTATATAAAATCTGTTCACATCTCCTTTCTTTACTTGAGCTCTTTTATAGGAGCCAACAATTTTTATAAATTTTTTTCTCTTTTCGCTTTCTATTTCAAAAATATCCAGATCCTTTAATTTATTTAATTCATAAAAACCACTTATTGTTATCAACCACATTCCTTCTTCTGTTCTTATTCTTAAAACACTTGATTTTATGCCTATTATCTCATTTAGAAGTTTTCCTATATATTTTATTTCATTTTCATTTTTCATTTTAAGATGGACATTTCTACTTCCACTCTTTATATCATATTTTGGAGAACCTTCTGCAGCCATTATTCCTTTGACATATTCTATTGCCAATCTTCTATTTTTTAAGCATTTTCTCTTTACAATTGGGACAAGCTTATCGTAAGTTCTTTTTGCTTTACTGTTATGTGCCCAGATTTCGGTTACTATCTTATGGTGTTCTTTCGCTTTATCTTTAATCGAGACAGAGAATATAAATTTCTCTTTTATTTTTAATTTTTTGCTAAATTCTTTTCTTATATCATCCTCATAAAAATTTGGAGTATTCATTTTTATTCCTATTTTTATCTTCTTTAGCGGTATATCAAAATATTTTCTAAGCCATTTTATAAAAAACTTTATAGTTTCTACATTTTGATTAACCGTTGATAAACTTCTTGGTGCAGAACTTCTTCCATCTCCGATATAATAAGCAACACCCTTTACTAATTCTTTATCTATCTTCATTAAATCATTAATATGTTTTACTATTTAAGTATTCCTGTAGTTATAGAGATACAACAAAACAAATACGGGTTAAGGTGAATGAGCTCAAAGATGTTTTGAGAAAGCTGCTTAATTCTGAAATAGAGTTTGAGAAGGCTGGAAAGCTGATAAAATGAACGATTAATTTAAAAAGATTAAAGGCATTATTGAATTATGGCAATGCGACAATTTTGGTTTTTTCCATTTGCACTGGTTTTAGTATTTACTATGATTGCTTTGATAATATTTGTTTTTGCGTTTTGGATTTGGATGATTGTCGATTGCGCTAAGAGGAATTTCAAGAATGACCTTGAGAAAATTATTTGGATAGTTATTATAGCAATTACTAGCTGGGTTGGAGCTTTAGTATATTATATAGTTATAAAGCGCTTGAATCCTAAAGGACTTTCAAAGCATGCACATAATCTTTAAAAAGACTTTTAATTTCTTCTAGAAATGTTGTATAATATCTGGCTTTATTCATTAATTAGTGTTTTGCTAATCAGCCTGATATCTTTTATAGGACTTTTTAGCTTTGTTGTAAAGTCTGCTACATTTAATAAATTGCTTCTTTATTTTGTCAGCTTTTCTACAGGAGCTTTATTTGGAGATGCTTTTTTGCATATTCTTCCAGAAGCAACTAAAAAACAGGGTTTTACTTTAAGCATTTCTTTGTTTTTGTTATTTGGGATTTTGATATTTTTTATTCTTGAGAAGTTTATTCATTGGAGGCATTGCCATAGGCCTGTAACTAACGAGCATGTGCATGCTTTTGCATATATGAATTTAGTTGGAGATGGATTGCATAATTTCATAGATGGGATGATAATAGCTGCTAGTTATATTGCCAGCCTTCCTTTAGGGATTGCAACTACTCTTGCAGTGGCTTTTCATGAAATACCCCAGGAAGCAGGCGAGTTCTGCGTGCTTATACGAGGAGGATTTACTAAAAAGAGAGCCCTGGTTTTTAACTTTTTATTCGGACTTTTAGCAGTTCTTGGGGCAGTTGTTGCTATAGTAATCAGCGGGCCTATGAATAATTTAAGCGACATATTGCTTCCAATTGCAGCCGGAGGATTTATTTATATTGCTGGAAGCGACCTAATTCCTGAGTTGCATAAGGAAAATCAAACACTTGAGTCTGTATTAGAACTAGCATCATTTATATTGGGTATTGTATTGATGATTGTATTATTGCTTATCAGATAATACAAGATTGGTTTTTGAGCAAATATATTTTCATCAAAAAGTTCTTGAGTTTGTTTGGAACTTTTGGATGCAAGAAAATTCTCAAAAAGAATTTTCTGAACAGAAAATCCAATATTTTTTAAATGTTATTTTCTTAGTGCGAGCCATAGGGCTCGTAGGCCAACGGTTAGACTGCATCCATGGCATGGATGAGATCCGGGTTCGATTCCCGGCGAGTCCATAAATTAGAAAGAGTTTTAAATGGACATTTATTTTATATTTTATGAATAATGTAATTGGCATTATTGCCATAAAAGGAGGTGTAGGCAAGACTACAATATCTGCTTCTCTTGCTTCTGATTTAGTAAATCATTATAACAAAAAAGTTTTGTTAATCGATGCAAATTATTCTGCCCCTAATTTAGGCCTTCATATGGATATTATACAGCCTGAAAAAACGATTCATGATGTTCTGGCTGGGAAGGCAAGAATTTCAAGCGCTATCTGCAACAGATTTGGGGTTGATGTAATTCCCGGGAGTTATAATTTTGATTCAAGAATGAATCCATATACATTAAAAGACAGAATTTCTAAAATTAAAGAGGATTATAATTTTGTTATAATAGACTCTTCTCCAAGCTTGAATGATGAGCTTTTATCAACAATGCTTGCATCTGATAAATTATTTGTTGTTACAACTCCAGACTTTCCTACTTTAAGCTGTTCATTAAGAGCTGCAAAACTTGCTAAGCAGAGAGGCAAACCAATTGCAGGAATAATTTTAAACAAGGTACGAGACCCTGGTTATGAGCTAAGCTTGAGCGAGATTGAGGAAACTGTAGGCATACCTGTTGTAGCAAAATTGCCTGATGATAAAAATAATATCAGGGCTTTGTTTACAAGAATACCTGTAAGTATTTATAACAGAAAATCTGGATTTTCCAGAGAAATCAGCAGATTGAGTGCTGCAATTACTAATACTAAAGAAAAAATGTTTTTCTTAAAGAAACTATTTCCGTTTACTTTTAAGAAAGAAGAAGTTAACAGGCAACTTATGAAAGAAAGCTTTTATAAAAGCTATTTTAAATAATAATTAAATATTTAATTTCATAAAGGACATAAATATAATGACTGACTGCATTTTCTGCAAGATAGCTAAGAGAGAAATTAAAAGTGAATTTGCTGGAGAGAGCGATAACTTCTTTGCAATTAGAGATATTCATCCAAAGGCAGAAGGGCACACTTTAATTGTTCCTAAGAAGCATTTTGTAACTATTTTAGATATTCCGAATAAATTAGGAAATGAATTATTAAATTTTATAAAAAAGATAGCGAGTGATTTGCTTGAAAATAAGCATGGCAATGGATTTAATATTCTTATGAATAATCTTGAGCCGGCAGGGCAGGCTGTCAAGCATGCACACATCCATATAATTCCAAGAAAAGAAGATGATGGACTAAGGATAATTTCTTAGTACACGTTAAAATCTCCAATTCATTGTGGAGTCTGCAGTGTAGATTTTCCCGGTTCTCCCAAAGTCCACGGACAAACTCAAGGACTTTGTGATTTTACCATTTTTGGACTATTTTAAGAACTGTTGTAATTGCCAGCATAACAAATCCAAAAATGATTGCTGCTTTACCAAAATCTGTTTTGATTACAGTTCCAGCTGTAACAATAATTAAAATCGCAAGAAAGATGTCCAAAAATGTAAGCATAGCTAATGTTATTGAATACTTTTGAGGTATGCTCTTTTTCATATATTTCTTTAGGCAGACAGGTTAATAAGGTTTTTTATGGCATTTGATTTTCTATATATACAAATTAATCTTTTCAGCTATAATTATTTAAATAATAGATTTATATAAAATGCATGAGATTTAAAATAGTTTTGTATATTTTTATTTTAATTCTGGTTTTTATACTGGGTTTTTTATTGAGCAGACTATCAATAACCGGGCGCAGTGTACAGCAGGCTAATGAAACAGGGAATGAATATACCTGGACAAAGGCTATATGCAATGAAAAAAATGAATGCATTGATGTTTTGATTCTATGCGCAAATGGGCAGGCTATAAGTATAAAGCCAGTATCTTGGCTTGTGCAGCACCCTGAAAACTGGACAGACCCCCGCGGAAATTCATCTGTAGAGTTATGCAGCTGACAGGAAGGTGCTAATTGTAACATTTTTTACTGCCATACTTATGCTTTTAGTGATTAAATTTCCATTAAATATTTTAACAGGACACAGTGGAAAAGAGATTAATATAACTTATTTTGAGATTAGTAATGGAAGCTTTGTTTATGTGCGGAATTATAATGTAAATTAAGATGTTGTAATGGCATTATCTGCAATAATTCCAATATCAAAAATTGTAATTTGAGATGCAATGAATTTGTTTAGTTTTACTCTACTTAAAGGTAAAAAATATCTAAAATCTTGAATTGCAAAAAGATTTATAAATCATATTTTACTCTACAATTTAGCTAATTTCAAAAGATGGTGCACCGAAAATACATTAAGATAAAAGGACGGCTCTATGGCCCTTATTTTTATGAATCTTACCGTGAAAATGGCAAAGTAAAAAAGAGATATGTTAAGGCATCTTCAAATATTTCTCTTGAAAAAATCAGGGAAGTTCCTGCTCCAAAAGTTGTTATTGGCGGGCTACGTAGAGTAAATCCAATGGTCTTGGGTATTGGGATTTTACTTTTGATTGGCTTAGCAATTTTGTTTGGAATTAGCATAAATCTATCTGGAAAGGCAACGCTTGATATGCAGGCGAACTATCTGCCTGGAGAAAAAATAAATGGAAATCTGATTTTGAATCTAAAATCCGGGGAATTGATTCCAATTAGCTCTAAAATTTTAATTGAACAAAATGGAGAAGCAAAAGAAATTTTGCTTAGTGATTTAATTTCTTCTAATTCTAATGGGACATTTTTTGCTGAAGGAAAAGAAATTTCCGGAACTGGAGAAGGGTATGGTTTTACTGGAAATAGAAAAATTTATCCCACAATAAATTTTGAATTTCAGCTTGTTAAATCTGATGGAAGTACAAATGCTGGCGGGCAAGACCAAAACAAACCTGAAGAGCAGGTTCCTGCGCAAAATGAAAGCCAAAATCCTAAAGAACAGACAAATGAACAGCCAGTACAAGAACCTCAACAAAATGAACAACAAGGAGAAGGGACACAGCAAAATGAGCAACCAGTACAGGAACAACAAGTGCAAGGCAATCCCCAATCAAATAAAGGTTCACAAGCAGTTCAAGGCAATCAAGGAAATAGCGAACCTGCGCCAATAACTGCTGGAGCTATTAGTGAAAAAACATATTCAGGACAAGTTAGTAAAGAGCAGGCATTTGAGTATAGCACTGGCAAAGACATTGTTATTAGTTCTGTTGATAATGGAAAAGTAAGTGATTTGAATATTGAGAAACTTGATGGTAAAGTCAGAGTTACAACTGAATATTCTGAGGAAGAAGAAGGATTTGGGCAAGAATATTTGGGCAGTAAAATAAATCCGGTACAAATTGACCTTGATAAATTGAATATTTCTGCAAAACAAGGAGAGCTTAAAATTTCGCTTGTTTATGGAGATATTTTGCTTGTTTCTACAAGCAAAGATATTAGTATTATAGCTGGAGAGGAAATTGCTAATGAAACAGGGATTATTTCAAATGAAAGTGTATTAAATGAAAGTATTGCAAATCAGACAATATTAAATGAAACTTTGTTTAATCAAACTGAATTTAATGTTAGCATTTCAAATCAAAGTATTATGAATATCAGCATTAAACAGTATAAGGCAGTTATTGGAAGGCAGGTTAAATGGATTAAGATTCTTAATATTAATTCAAGTGAAGTAAATGAGGTTGCACTTGAGCTTCCTAAGACAGCTGAAAATATTACAATAAAGACAGGGGCGGAAATAAGCCAAGCACTGCAGGAGATTAAAGATTATGAAAAGATAATAAATGACAGCGATAGGACAACAATTGTAAATGGCGGAATTACAGGGAATGTTGCACTTGATTTAAGCAGAAATGATGGAATTCTAACAAAGTTGTGGAAGTGGATGATTAGTTTTACAATAACAGGAAATGTAATTTCTGAAAATGAAATTTTAGGTGACATTAGCGAGACTTTTGACAGCAAGATTGTAAATATTACTGGCTTGGCAGAAACCAATAACAGGATTGCAGTTGAATATTATACAGAAGCGCCTGTTGCTGTTGAAAAAAATAATTTAAGAGGAAAGGAAATTGTTGTTTTTGCAAAAAATGAGCTTAACTATACTGATATTCTTGCTTACACTTTGATTGATTCTAAGATTAATATTAACCAGAGTAAGATAAAGCTGTACAGATATATTACAGGCAGCAGGCTACAGGCAGCAGACAATGAACAGCAGGATACAGAGAGAGTGCAGGAAGAAAATGCAATAATTCCTGAACAAGTTAATGAGACTCAAATTGAAAATAATTCCAGTGCTGGAGAGAATATTACTGTTAATGAAACAGCAAAACAGAATAATGAAAGTGATAAGACAGTTGAAGAAAATTCAACTGCAAATGTTTCAAATGAGCAAAATCCAATTGCAGTGAATGAAAGCAGTTCCAATGGAAATGCAAATGGCCAAGATAGCAGTAATAGGAATAATGGACAGGGCAATGCAAATGGACAGGACAAGGAAAAAACAAATAAGGGCAAGAGCAAGGGAATAACTGGAAAAGCAATTGATGAGCTAAATGCAAGCAATGAAGGCTTGGGGAATACTAAATTAACTTCTATAATTAAGGAAGAAGTTAATTTTACTGCTTATGATTTGAATGAAGACGGGCTTGTTGATTATATTGAATGGAATGTGCCTCATCTTTCAAACCAGACTTATGAATTGATTATTGAGATTTCTGATGCAGAGCATTTAGATGAGAATAGAGAATTGATTAATAATATTTATGATGAAGTTTACAAGCTTGATAATAATTGGAGCGAGCCGATTTATAATGATGAATATGTGCGAGTTACATTTAAACAGCCGCTTGACAGGACGAGGGATATTACTGTTTTTGCGAAGAGAGCTGAAAACAGCTCTGTGATTGTGAATGGCACAGAAGTGCCTTCTGATATTTATGAAAAGAAAAAGAGGATTGATGAATTGAGGAGAATATTGAATGAAACAGAATGATTATTTAAATGAAAAAATTGAAGAAAAATCAGGTGAAATTAGCATTTATGCTACTCTAAAACGTAACATTTATATATTTAATGCTCCTCTAAAACGTAACATATGGAAATAGAAAAATTAAGTGAATGGAACCCGTGGTGGGAGAGCAAAGAGCTACTTAGAGAGCTAGCAGGGGAGCTGAGAAAAGACTACAAGGAGCTTATGGATTCTATTGAGATTAAAGAGATAACTGTTATAATTGGGGTTAGAAGGGCGGGAAAAAGCACTTTGATGTATCAGATGATTGATAATTTGCTGTCTAAAGGAATAAAGCCAGAACATATTCTTTTTATGAACTTAGATGATAAGAAGCTTTTAGAGAATTCATTAGAGGAGATTTATTCAGCATATAGGGATGCAATCAATCCCAAGGATAAAGCTTATGTGTTTATTGACGAGATTCATAGAAAAGAGGGGTGGGAGTCTTGGATTAGAAAAAAATATGATTTAAAAGAAAACTGCAAGTTTGTTGTATCTGGCTCTTGTTCTTATCTTTTAAGAAAAGAATATTCAACGCTTCTTACTGGAAGAAATTTAACATTCGAAGTTTTTCCATTGAGCTTCAGCGAGTATCTGATTTTTTCTGGGATAGAATTAAATAAAGAAGCATTGAGAAAGGGAATTGTTACTGATAAGACCCGGCATGAGGTTATAAATTGCTTTAAAAGTTATATTGAGAAAGGCGGATTTCCAGAAATCTTCTTTGCAAAAGAAGATTTCAAATTCAAAATATTAAAGCAGTACTTTGATGACATTATTTTTAAGGATATTATAAGCAGACATAACATAAACAGCAAAAAAGCCCAGGATTTGGCATTATTTTTAACAACTAATTTTGCCAGCAAGATTTCCTTAAGGAATTTAAGAAACTCGCTAGGAATGTCTTATGACAGCATTAAGGATTATTTATCTTATTGTTTTGAGGCATATGTTTTCTTGACTAATGAGCATTTTTCATACTCTTTGAAAGAGCAAAAGACAAGAGCATCAAAAATATACTGCATAGACAATGGCCTGAGAAATTCTGTGAGTTTTAAGTTTTCAGATGATTATGGCCGGCTTGCTGAAAATCTGGCTTTTATTGAGCTTAAAAGAAGAGGAAAGGATATTTATTATTGGGAAGACAAAGGGGAGGTTGATTTTGTTGTTAAGGAAAGGAATAAATTAACAGCTATAAATGTTACTTTTTCTGACGAGATTGATAAGAGAGAGATAAGTTCGCTGGCTGAATTTAAAGAAAAATTTGGAAATAGGGCTGAAAAGCTCATTATTCTTACAAAAAATCTAAATAAAAAGGAGGAAGGCATTGAGTTTATCCCGCTGTGGAAGTGGCTTGTTTTAGATGATATTTAAAAAACAAAAGAGGAAAAATGAAAAGAAAAAGAGGGAAAAGTTAAAGAGGTGAAATATGAGAAATAAAAAAGAAGTAAAAATAAGAGGAAAGTTTTTGCTAATTGGAATCAGCTTAGTCTTGCTATTTGGCTTTATATTTATTGTTTCTGCTTTAACTGATAATGAAAAACAAGCTCTGCAAAATGAATTGAATACTTTCGCTTTTTCATTATCTGATGCAGGATATGGATGGCTTGTGAGCCATTCATTGAACCAATTAAATTTAAATACTAAAATAAGTATAGAATTATACTAATAATAGGATAATGAAAATGATATTAACAAAAGAGGAAATGAAGATAATTGAGCTATTCAGGAATGACCTGTTTGGCAGATATACTATTAGAGAGCTTTCCAGAAAAATAAATAAAAAATCGTATAATTGGGTATTTAAGGCGATTGAAAAGCTGAAAGCATTGGGAATTGTCAAAATCGAGATAAAGGGCTATTCAAATATCTGCTCGATAAATCTTGAAAATGTTTTGGCATTAATTTATCTTGCCTTGTCAGAGCAGACCAGAATGACGGAAAAATTGCCTTTAAGGAATATTAAAAAATTAATTGACTCTATGCCTGCAGCATATTTTACTTTTATTATAACTGGAAGCTATGCTGAAGGAAAGCAAACTTCCAAATCTGATTTAGATGTTGTTGTTATAGTTGACAATAAAGAAGATTCTCAAAAAAATTTTGCTGTTTTAAAGAATAAAGGAGAACTGATGGTGCCAAAGGCGCATGCTTTTGTTTTCAGCAAAGAAGAATTTTTGAAGATGCTTCTTGAAAAAGAGGAAAATTATGGAAAACAAATTTTCAGGAATAAAATTATTGCTTTTGGGGCTGAAAATTATTATTTAATTTTAAAGGAGGCAATGGACAATGGATTCAAAGGTTAAACTTTATTTAGAAAGGTCTGAAAATGAATTAAGGCTGGCAAAGGCTGTATTCAATCTTTCTAAAAATGAGAAAATAAAAGCTGAATTGGAAGCAAATCCTGATGACACTTTTTACTCTGCTGCGATTTCTCATAGTTATTATTCTATATTTTATTCAGCAAAGGCAATATTGCTTTCAAAGGGAATAAAGACAGAAGCTCCAGAAGAGCATAAAAAAACATTCCTTGCATTTAAAGAGAATTTTGTTGATAATGGGGTTCTGGACAAAGAATTGCTTGTAATTTATGATGACCTGATTATCAAGGCAGATGGGCTGTTAAACTTGTTTGCATATGAAAAATGGAAAAGAGGGCATTTTACTTACAAAACAATTGCGCAGGCAAATATTGCGCCTGCACAAGAATCAATTGATAATACCATTAAATTTCTTACTAATATAAAGGCGGTTTTAGAAAAATGAAATTCAATAATAAAAAAATAGGAAGCATGTTAACATTAATAGGCATAATTTTAATTTTAATTATAGGGCTTATTTTTTTAGCTGGCGCTTTAACTTCTGAAGAGCAAGCGCCTCTTCAGAATGAGCTTAACTCTTTGTCAGATGATTTGGTAAATTCAGGGTATTCTTGGCTGGCGAATTATTCTTCTGATGAGGTTTTGAATAGCGGGAGGATTGGGGTTTATGAGGTGAATGGAACTATAAAGATTGCAGAGTTTACAGGCATTTTGGACTTTTCTAGTGGCGGGGCGTATTATAAAATATATTTGACGAACTTGACTGAAGAATGTTATGACAATGAGACAGAGATTTTGACTGAAAATGGATGGAAATATTTTAATGAACTAGAAAATGAGAAAGTTGCCACTCTTAATAATATAACTGGAAATTTGGAGTGGCAGAAGCCAACTGCTAAACAATCTTATGGGCATAATGGAGAAATGTATAATATTGTTTTGGAAGATGGGGGCGGGTTATTAGTAAGCCCTGAACATAAAGTTTATTCTGCATCTAAGAACTTTGAAAGCTCTTCTGTTGTGAATACTTTGATTTCACATTGTTCTTTGAAATGCAAATCATTTGACCAGATTGGAATATCCAATTCCAACGCTAATGCGATGAATGGAGAATCAGTTTTATGCGAGATTAATTTTTCTGCTTTACACAATAAAAATTGCGAAGATGTTTTAAACTCTATTAAATTAGAAAGAGATTTAATATCTGAGAAAAACTTTTCTTTAGATATTTTAGACTTGGAGCAGATTAAATCACAATACTTGCCTAATTCAAGTGTTAATTCTTTAGGTGCAAATAATTCGAGTTTATACTTTTTTAATAATTTGTTAGTTAATGAATCAGACTTAAATAAAGAAAATACTATGCTTGTATCAACAACTAATTTCATTTTAAATTATTTATACTTCTTCCAGATGTCCTCTCTTAATTTTCTTCCAAGCTCTATGCAATCTTCATCTGTCAGCTCGGATTTTTCAAAATCTTTATCTAGCTTTTCAAGCAATTCAAGCTGTTTCATTCTTTTTGCAAATGCTTCCCGCGCTAATTCACTCCAGTTAAGCCAAGTAAATTTATCCATTTTCTGCTTGAATTTGTCTGGTATTGATAAAGTCATGTTTGCCATTTTATTCTCTGATAAGTTTAGTTGTAACCCACATAATACAAGTGGGTTATGTGTATTTAAACCTTTTGGTTTAGATTATACTTTGTTTGCAAAGAGGGCTGAAAACAGCTCTGTAATTATAAATGGCACAGAAGTGCCTTCTGAAATTTATGAAAAGAAAAAGAGGATTGATGAAATCAGGAGGATGCTGAATGAAACAGAATGATTTTCAAATAATTAAATTTATAAGTAATGATAATATAATATTATCAAATGATAATAAATTATTAACAACAAAATGGAAACTAAACTAAAAATAATCGCAGAATTGGAAAGGAATAAAAAAGGAGTTCACCTAAGGGAAATTTCCAGATTAGTGAATTCTGGACTGCCTAATGTAAAGAGATTTTTGGAAATTTTAAGCAAGGAAAAAGTTGTAAGAAAAGAAAAAGAGGCAAATTTAGTTAAGTTTATGCTAAGAGAGAGCGAAAAGAGCATTGCTTATCTCAAGCAGGTTAATACTGAGAAATTTATCTTATTGCCTGTTAAAATTCAAGGTGCAGCAATTGAATTTTTGGAAGAGCTTGAAACCAAACCCTTAATTGCATTAATCTTTGGCTCATATGCGGCAGGAAATTTCACTAAAGAGTCAGATATTGATGTATTGCTTGTTTTTCAAAAAGTTGAAGATGAGAAAGACATTGAGAATACTGCAAAAAGAATCAGCATGAGGACTAATACAAAAATAAGCCCTGTTTATATTAATTATAAGAATTTTGAGAAAAATTTTCTAAACAAAGAGCATGACTTTTCAAGGGAAATAAGGCAGAATGTAATTATTGTTTTGGGAACTGAATATTATTACAGATTGTTATGGAGGTTTTTGGAATGAAAATTTTTCAAACTTTTCAAATATTCGCTTTAGGAGGTGAATCTTCATAAAATGAAAATTGAAATTGATAAATTAATTGAAAATAGGGAGTATTGCAAGGAAGTTTTTAATTTTTTTATTAAAAGGCAGCTAATTAAAAAGACAAACCCTGCTTTATTTAAAAAGCATTTAAATAAATCTCTAAATAATCTTGAATTTGGGAATTTTGTTTTATCAGAGCATAAGTATTCTATTAAGAAGAAACTTAGGGGAAAATCATTTTATGACTGGTGCGTTGTTATTTATTATTATGCAATTTACCATTCTGTTCTGGCTTTAATTTCCAAAGCGGGGTTTGAGTCTAAAAACCATCTTGCTTCAATTTCCGCATTGACTTATATTTATTATCATAAAAGGAATTTATTGAATAAAGAAGATATGCAGATTGTTATTGATAATTTTAATGTAAAATGCGAGGAAATTGAGTTTATTGCAAGCTCTAAGGAAATAAGGGAGAAAGCGAGCTATCGGGTTGATGAGAGTTTTGATATTTCCTTAGCTGAGGATATGCGCAGTAAAACTGCTGATTTTGTAAATAAAGTTAAGGAGATATTAAGAGAATGAAAAATAAAAGAGCAATAAAAAATCGAATTGCCGGAGGAGTGATTCTATTCTCTTTAATGCTCATAGCATATGCCCTGTTTGCCTTTGCACAGGGCCAGCAGGATTTGCAATCTGAACTTTCGCAGCTTGAGAGCGAGCTTGCGAGCTCCGGTTATGGGTGGCTGGTAAATTACTCCTCTGATGCGATTTTGAGCAGTGGGAAAATTGGGGTGTATGAATTGAATGGAACTACGAAGATTGCAGAGTTTAGCGGGATTGGGGATTATGCGAGTGGTGGGGCGTATTACAAAATATATTTGACAAACTTGACTGGCCCTGTAGGTTCAAATAACACCAACTACAGCCAAAGCACCTTTGACTTGAAAATGCTGGATGGCACATTTGTTTTTGACCATATTATTGACCCTGAAATTAATCCTGCGGCTGAAACTGGGCTGGTTGCTTTGTATCATTTTAACCGCGATACAACAAAAGGCGAGAATGATACATGGGTTTATGATTTTTCAGGAAACAACAATAACGGGACTGGTTATGGAAGTCCATGGACTGCAAACAGCAAGCAAGGGAATGCCTTGAGGTTTGATGGAGTGGATGATTATGTTAATTTGGGAAATAATGCCAGCTTGAATATAACTGGGAGTATTACAATTTCAGCTTGGGTTAAAGCAGACTCTTTTCCGAATTATGCAATGATTGCAACAAAAGGAGATGTTAATTTGGAACCTGGTTGGGAATTAAGATATACAGGCACTACTGGTAAAATTGAGTTTTATACTAGAACTTCTGGCGGAGTAAGAGGCATGCTTGGAACTACTGTTACTCAAACAGGAATATGGTATCATGTTGTATCTGTTTATAATTCTACAAATGCATTATTATATATTAATGGTATTAGCGAGGGAACTAATTCTGGCACTGCAACAGGTTCTGATTTTAATAATTCAAGAAATTTAAATATAGGGCGAAGGTATAATTCTGCTACTTCTCAACTTTTCAATGGCACAATTGACGAAGTCCTTATCTTGAACTGCTCGGTGAATGCAGCAAACATAACTGCTGCGAACAACACGCCAGGATACAAGATGAGGTGTGATGACAACACAAATGGCCTTGTTCTTGACATGCCGTTTAATGAGTCGGGATTAACAACAACTGTTGCTCGGGATTGGAGCCCATCTGTTCCGCAGAATAATGGAACTCTTACAAATTTCAATTTCAATCCTGTTTGGAGTTCATCGGGGAAACAGCTCGGGGCTGTGGAGTTTGATGGTGTTGATGATAAGATACAAATTAGTCATAGTGCATCATTAAATTTTACCAATATAAGTAATTATTCAATTTCAATGTGGGTAAATCCTAATTCAAATCAAAAAGGAACAACAATAAGATTAATATCAAAACCGCTATCAGGCAATCCCTATCCTTTTGAGATAAGGTTAAGTAATACTTTAATACCTAGTTTGGTTATTTATGATGGTACTAATAATCCTACGGCTGAAAGTCCAGATGCTATCAGCGCGAATCAATGGCATCATTTGGTTGGAGTCCGTGATACTGGTACAGATTTATTGTATATTTATGTTGATGGTATCTTAAAGAATAATGTTAGTGATACTACTACAGGAGATTTAAGCAACAACCAGCCAATATATATTGTATCTGATATTTATACAAGTAGTGATACCTGGTTCAACGGCCTAATGGACGAACTCGCAATTTACAATCGCGCCTTGAATGCGAGTGAGATTTTGCTTTTATATAATATTGGATTGCCGAATGCAAGTGCATTGACAAATGTTTGGAATTGCACTTCTGGCACACAATACTGGACAAATACTTCTTGCTGGACACTTGGAAGAGTTCCCCAAGCATATGATGATGTTGTATTTAATTCAACTGGGTTAGCTAGTGTTAATATAACAAACAACACAATGCCTCAAAACCTTAATTCGTTTACTGTTAATGAAAGTTATACTGGAACAATTTATTTCCAGCCCTTATTTGCACAGGGAACTTGGGGCTCATGGAGTGGGACACAGCTTTGGAATGTGACTAATAATATTATAATTAATAATGGGACAATGAAGATTTATGGAGATGCTTATAATGATACTGCTTTAGGAATGAGGAATATTACTTCAGATGGGCATGGGCAGGAATGGAGGTCAGTTGGCGGAAATATAACAATTGGAAGTTGGGCGCAGTTGGATGGGGTGGGGTTGGGATTTCTGGAGTCAACTGGACCCGGAGGTTCAAACGCATATGATGGAGGCAGGTATGGTGGTGGCGCTGACCAATATGGAAATGCTTCTGCTCCGACAAGCTTGGGCAGTGGGGGCTTAAATACAGCCGGGGGAAGCGGAATTAAATTACATGCTTCTGATTTAATTGAGACTAAGGGGTCTATAAATGTTTCTGGATCGGGAACAACTGATAGAACTGGGGCTGGAGGAAGCATCTGGCTAAAGGCAAATAACATCTCTGGAAATGGCGCATTAATTTCAAATGGTGGTGGAACAGTATATGTTGGAAGTGGCGGAAGAATAAGGCTGGAGTATGGTAGTACAATGTTGTTTAACGGTGTAATATCAATTAATGGAGGTCAAGGTTTAGGTTCGTTAACATTCACAAACAATACCTGGCCCAGTGACTGGAATTTAACAGGAAATATTAGGTTGCTTGGCGGGAATTTTGGTGATGGAAATGTTACAAATGTTTTAGGGAATTTTAATACAAATAATTATAATATATCTATTCAAGGAGATTGTTATAGCAATAAAAATAATCCTTTACTTTGCTATAATAAGACAAGCGACGGCAGAGGTGTTTGGATTAATGCAAGTGGGAATATAACAATCACAAGCGGGAGTGTTTTGAATGGGCAGTTGTTGGGATTTCCAGCTAATGTTGGACCTGGTGCTGGTTCAGGAGTAGGAGGAACATATGGCGGAAGAGGTGCTTTAAATACAAAATCAACTTATGGAAGCGAAACAGAGCCAGTAAGTTTAGGGAGTGGAGGCGGTGATATTGCTGGCGGTTCTGCTATCAAACTTGAATCTTTAGGAACCCTTTTCTTAAATGGAGTTTTAGTTATGAATGACCCTTCAGGAAGTGAACATCGTGGTGCAGGTGGAAGCATCTGGTTAAAGGCAAATAATATATCTGGCTCAGGAACATTGAATGCGTCCGGAGGGTCAAATGGCAATGCTGCTTCTAGATATGCTGGTGCAGGTGGAAGAATAGCATTAACCTCAACAGGAACAATAAGTTTTACTGGAATAATTAATAATCTCGGAGGAATTAATACAGGTTATTCTTCACAATCAGGTTCCGGCGGCACTGTTTTCATAAATGCAACAACTTCAATCACAAGTTCAGGAAATATTTCTGTTGCTGGAAAAAATGGTTCTAATGGGGCTGATTGGGGGCAGAGAATTAATATTACTGCGCCATTGATGATTTTGAGCGGGATTTATAATGCTTCAAAATTAAATATGAGCGATACGAATGTAAATGGAACAATAACATTAAGCTATACAAATTGTTTTGGAAGCGATACAACAAAAGCAACATTTAATCCTGCTGCAATTTATGTGAGTGGAAGTTGTTCACCTGGAATTAATTTATGGAATTGCACAACTGGAACACAATATTTCAATAATGCGTCGTGCTGGAGTTTGGGAAGAGCTCCTGCTCCTGGCGATAGTTTAGTGTTTAATTCAACTGGGTTAGCTAGTGTTAATATAACAAACAACACAATGCCTCAAAACCTTAATTCGTTTACTGTTAATGAAAGTTATACTGGAACAATTTATTTCCAGCCCTTATTTGCACAAGGAACATGGGGAAGCTGGCAAGGAACTCAATTATGGAATGTTACAAATAATATTATTATCAATAACGGAACGATGAAGATATACGGCGATGCTTATAATGATTCTGCTTTAGGAATGAAGAATATTACTGCAGATGGGCATGGGCAGGAGTGGAGAAGTGTGGAAGGGAATATTAGTGTTGGGGTGAGTGGGAAGATTGATGGGGTGGGGCTGGGGTTTACTAAATTAATTGGACCTGGAGCTCATGCCTTTGGTGCAAGTCATGGTGGAGTTGGGGCAGCTGGGTCTACTACAAAGCAACCTTATGGAAATGCAAGTGCTCCTACAAGTTTAGGAAGCGGCGGCCAAGATAATGAAGGGGGCTCTGCTATTAAACTTTTTGCAAATGAACTTATAGATATAAAAGGTATTTTTAATTTCTCTGCTATACGTAATTCAAACGACTATGGAGGGGCTGGTGGCTCTATTTGGCTAAAAGCAGATAATATAGCAATTACAGGAGCCATTAAAGCAGATGGAAATAGTCCCACATCATTGTCAGGTGGCGGCGGAAGAATAAGACTGGAATATGGAAGTTCAATGAATGTGACTGGAACAGTCTCTGTCTCGGGAGCTGGTGCTGCTAAACACGGGACCCTCACTTTCACAAACAACACATGGCCTGGTGATTGGAGTTTGACAGGAAATATTGGATTGCTTGGAGGAGATTATGATGGAGATGGAACTAATGTTACAAATGTTTTAGGAAACTTTAATACCAATGGTTATAATATTACAATCTACGGAGATTGCTTTTACAATGCAACAAATCCTTCAACATGCTGGAACAAGACTTCTGACGGACGAGGGGTTTGGATTAATACGAGTGGGAATATAACTATTACAAGTACCAGTGTTTTGGATGGTGATGGTTTAGGATTCCCCGTTAAGCTTGGACCAGGTACTCCTGGTGGCGGTGGTCGGGGCGCTTCCTATGGCGGCAAAGGAGGATTGTGGACAGGTAGCTCAGCGGCTACATATGGAAGTGAAACAGAGCCAGTAAGTTTAGGCAGTGGTAGTTTTTCTGGCACTTCTTTGCCAGGAGAATTTGGCGGCTCTGCTGTTGTGCTCCAATCTTCTGGAAATATTGTGGCAAATGGAACAATTAATATGAGGGGTACTAGCCAGTGGGCTGGTGGTTCCGGGGGAAGTGTTCTTTTGAAGGCGAGCACTATCTCTGGAACTGCGAATATTAATGTTACTGGTGGAAGTGGGTCAGAAACTGGCGGCGGCGGCGGAAGAATTGCATTGATTTCAACAGGGGCAATCGAGTTTTCTGGAGTAATTTCTAGTCGTGGCGGTAATGGGCCATATAGTATAACCAGTCCTGGTTCCGGCGGCACAGTCTACATCAACGCCACAACATCAATTACTCATTCAGGAAATATATCTGTTGTCGGATATAATGGCTCACTTGGAGCAGATTGGGGGCAGAGAATTAATATAACTTCACCTCTTTTAACTTTATCTGGGATTTATAATGCTTCAAAATTAAATATGAGCGATACTAATGTTAATGGAACCATTACACTAAGCTATACCAATTGTTTTGGAAGCGATACAACAAAAGCAACATTTGCTCCTGCTGCAATTTATGTGAGCGGGAGTTGTTCACCTGGAACTAATTTATGGAACTGCACTTCTGGAACACAATATTTCAATAATGCGTCGTGCTGGAGTTTGGGAAGAGCTCCTGCTCCTGGCGATAGTTTAGTGTTTAATTCAACTGGGTTAGCTAGTGTGAACATAACAAACAACACAATGCCTCAAAATCTGAACAGCTTTACTGTTAATGAAAGCTATGGTTCTGGAACAATTTATTTCCAGCCCTTATTTGCACAGGGAACTTGGGGAACTTGGGCAGGGACACAGCTCTGGAATGTTACAAATAATATTTACATTGGCAATGGAACCATGAAGATTTATGGAGATGCGTATAATGATACTGCTTTAGGAATGAGAAATATAACTGCAGATGGGCATGGGCAGGAATGGAGAAGCGTGAGTGGGAATATTAGTATTGGAGTTAGTGGGAAGATGAATGGAGTGGGGCTGGGGTTTACTAAATTAATTGGACCTGGTGGTTCTACTACAGGAGGAACTTATGGTGGCAAAGGTGGTAGTGAACAGTATGTTCCGTCTATCTATGGAAATGCTTCAGCACCGACGAGTTTAGGTAGTGGTGGAGGAAATTCAGCTGCTGGTTCGGCTATCAAATTACAAGGAGATTCAGTTATAATTGATGGAAGTGTGAATATGAGTGGGGTTACTAATGGTAATTCAGGCTCAGGCGGTTCAATTTGGTTAAAAGCAAATAATATCTCTGGAAGTGGAATTTTAAATGCATTTGGAGGACATACAACAACAGAGTGGGCAGGTGGTGGAGGAAGAATCAGACTAGAATATAGAAATTCAATGAGTTATACAGGTAAAATTAATTTATTTGAATCTAGTCCTTTTTCTGGAAAATCTGGTTCTTTAACATTCACAAATAACACCTGGCCTGGTGATTGGAACTTAACAGGCAATATAGGATTACTTGGGGGAAATTATGGCGAAGGAAATGTTACAAATGTTCTTGGGAATTTTAATACAAATGGATACAACATGACAATTTACGGAGATTGTTTTTACAATGCAACAAATCCTGTGACTTGTTACAATAAGACAGATGATGGACGAGGCGTGTGGATTAATGCAAGCAGTAATATTACGATTACAAGTGGAAGTGTGCTGGATGGAGTTGGGTTGGGGTTTCCTGCGAATGTTGGACCTGGAAATGGAAATAATAATGCTGGAGGGACATATGGAGGCAAAGGGAGAAATGCAAATAAGAATACCTACGGAAGTGAAACAGAGCCAGTAAGTTTGGGGAGTGGTGGGGGTTCTTCCAATGCAGGTAATTTCGCAGGTTCTGCGATTAAATTAGAGTCATTAGATAAAATTGTTGTTAATGGTTTGATTGATATGAAAAGTACTTCTGATGTTCTTAATTCAGGTTCAGGCGGTTCAATTTGGATTAAGGCAAATAACATATCTGGAACAGGAATTTTAAATGCTTCCTCGGGATTTATTTCTGATGATTATTATGCGGGTGGCGGAGGTAGAATAGCTTTAATTTCAACAGGAAATATTTCTTTTTCTGGAATAATCAATAATAAAGGTGGTTTAAGTAACTATCCAGGTTCCGGCGGCACTGTCTACATCAACGCCTCAACTTCTATAACTTCATCGGGGAACATTAGTGTTGTTGGATATAATGGAACAAGTGCGGGAGGGAGTGATTGGGGGCAGAGGATAAATATTACAGCTCCGCTTTTAACTTTGAGTGGGATTTATAATGCATCTCGCATAAATGCGTCGGTGGCAGGGACATCAGAGGGGCAGATAACCCTGAATTATACTGATTGTGGAAGCAGTTTTAATAATGCTATATTTAATCCTGATGCTGTGATATATCAGACAACATGCACAGGCACAACAGCAGGAATGGGAGCATGCGGGGAGTTGAACTGGACAAACCATGTTTATTATCTTCAGAATGATGTGAATACAACAGGGACTTGCTTTAATGTTACTGCGAATTCTGTGACTCTGGATTGCCAGGGCTATATGGTTAATTACAGTACATCAAATCTAGGAGGAAATCCTGGATATGGTGTTTATTCCAATAAGAATTTTACTAATGTCAGAAATTGCAGAATCATTGATAGCTTGGGGCCAGCTAATACGCTAAATAGGCATGCTGTTTATTATCGAAATGCTTTGAATGGCATTATTCAGAATAATACTATAAATATCAGCAGCAGTTATCTTTCTGTTCAGAAAGCAATTTATCTTCTAAGTTCAGACAATGCTTTTGTTGCAAATAATACATTAAATCTTCGTGCTGACAGCCAGTATGGAATCTATGAGGAAAATACAAATAACAGCATTATACAGCAGAATGTGATTTCAACACTTTCATCTAGTATATTTGGTGTTTATCTGATTAATAGCTCTAACAATAGCTTTAGCGGCAATAGGATTAATAATAGCCAGGAAAATGCTTTTTATATTTTTGGCGTTTTTCAACACTACAATAATACCCTTGACTCAACTAATCTGGTTGAAGGATTGCCTCTAAATTACACATTTGCCCAGAATAATTTAGTATTCGAAGGAATTGATAATAGTTACGGGCAGGTTATTGTTGCATGGAGCAATAATATAACTGTTCAAAACAGCAACTTTAGTGCAGATGGTGTTGCAATGTTTTACAGCAATAATTCACGGATTTTAAACAGCAATATAACAACATCAGTAGGAAATGCTATTTACTTGTATTCAAGCCCCAATGCTACTATAAATAACAGCCGCATTAATATTTTAAACCCAAATAAGGGTGTTCAGCTTATTTCCAGCAGCAGTTCAAGCATAACCAATAATATAATCCGCGGGTTATCTGGCGGACAGAGCAATGGTAATGGCATTTATTTATCAAGCAGCAATTATTCAAGATTAGATAATAATACAATTAGTACTTCTGGAGCAAATGCTGTTCATGGAATCTATTTTGTTTCAAGTTCCAACTCCAATATAACAAACAGCAATATCTCAACATCAGGTACATACAGCACAGATCCTAGCGGCGCTATTTATTTAACTTCCAGCTCAAATGCAAATAATATCATCAACAGCACAATCACAAATTCAAGAGCAGGCGTATCTGGGATTTGGATTTCCGGCAGTTCGAATAATTATATTGAAAAATTAGCAGTTGCAAATACATGGGGTGATGCTGCTTATGGATTGCGGATATCAGGAAATGCTTATGATAACTTGTTCAGGAATTTGAATATAAATTCAAGCGGGGGAGGAACCTCTTATGGGATTTATATTAATACAAACAAAGTAAATGCAACTATTGAGAATGGAATAATAAATGTTTATAACAGCACTTCAAATCCTGTTGATATTTATGCTGATACTGCTCTTACAGCCGGCTCTTATCTTAAATTATTGAATGTAACATTCAACAAATCAGACACTTCAATAAATGATGCGGACTTTACTCTTTACAATTTGTATTATCTTGATGTGAATGTGACAAGCACTGCGGGCAGTGCTTTGTCAGGAGCAAATGTGACGGGGCAGTATGTGAATGGGACAACTGCATTCAGCGAATTGACTGCTGCGAATGGATTTATTACAAGGCAGAATTTGACAGAATACACGCAAAATACAACAGGAACTTTTTATGTGACGCCATACAATGTAACTACAATTGCAAGCGGGTATTCAATTAATATTACATCTGTGAATCTGACGACAAACATACAAGATGATGTTATTATGCAGTTAGTTTCAGCTGGCATGATAAATGGCTCAAGCATTGGATTAACAACTGGAAAGATTTATGTAAATCATAATGAGAGTGTTAATTTAACATTAAATATTCCTGCTTCAAGTTATACAGGAAGCTCGTTGAGCAAAGTGTGGGCTGAAATTAAAAGGCCTGATGGGGCTTATGCAAATGTTACTTTAAGAAATAGCAGTGTAGAAATATGGAATGCGACATACTCGACTTCTGGAAGATTGGGTGATTATAATGTAACATTCAAAGCAAACCTTACAAACAGCCAGATGCTGTTTGAGAATGTTTATTCGAACTTTTCGGTGCAGAATACGTCAATAAAAATTACTCCGCAATCACTTATTGTAAATACAACTGACATTGTGCCTGTTAGCGGATTGATTAAGAGATGGAATGGAAGCGATAGCTGGGCAATTGGGAATAATAGGTTTGTAATGAAGCTGAATGGGGTGACTGTTTCTTCAGATATGCTTGGAGATACAAGCTTTACAGCTGGAAATGGAACAAGCGTGAATATAAGCAGTGTTGTGAAATTGAATTTAACAAGTGCAAGCGGTGGAATGAGCTATAATGATAATTACTCGACGAATAAATATGTTACAGATGCTTATAATTACAGCAGTATTGGATATGCAGGAACAGGGGATGGAAGAATATTTGAGGTTGACTCAATGACTTCAAATATTGGAAATATAACTTATAGGTATACTTCTCCAACTGCATTTTACAATGCATCTGTAAATGTTTTAACTGCATCAACTGGAAATGACGGTAATGGAAATACATCTATATGGTATAGTTATAATGCAACTTCATGGAATTTAATGAATTCTTCAACATCAATAGGAGCGATGATAAGAGGAAGTGCTCCTGTTAATGGAAGAAATGAATTTTATGTTATGCTGAAGTCAGTTGCAAATACAGCAACAGGCGCTGAAAACCCAATTAGTGAATATAATATCAGCTATACACAATGGCAGTATAACTCAAGCGGGAATTTTGTTTCACGGGCAATTGACTTGGCTAATATGACTTATACTGTTTTGAAGTGGGACCAGAATACATCGGAGCAGACAATTAAAGTGCAGTTGAGAGAGAGCGATGATAATGTTACATGGACTGACTGGAGCAGTAATTTTACAAATAATTTAGACAACAGCATTACTTCATATAGCAAGAGATATCTGCAGTACAAGGCAATTTTTGAGACAACAAATTTTAATGTCACTCCGATATTGTATGCAGTGAATATTTCTTATTTCAATGCAACAACTAATTCAAGCGGAGGGTATGACTATAATATAACAATTCCAACTGATGCGCTTGGAATTTTGCCTTTGGAAATTAGTGTTGTGCAAAATCCAAATACGGGAATTGTTGGAGCGAATTCAACAAATATAACTGTATGGGCGAGGACAGATATTCCTTATGCTGTTACAAAAAATTATACTGGAAGCTTGAGCCAGTATATAGTTTACCCTAATTTTACAAGAACTGATACAAATGGAGTGATAAATGGAAGTGTTACAATTACAATATATAAGGCAGGATATTCAACAAACTATACGTGCTCTGGCGGAGTTTTGTGCACGTATTCATATGCTTGGACTGTTGCAACAAATCCAACTTATGGAAATTATACAATTAATATTACTGCAAATAATGAAACAGGATATTATAGAAATGCGTCTGTCAGCTATTTAGACTATTTAGAGCAGAGAAATACATCAGGCAATATAGGCTCTAATAATAAAGTTATTTCTGACCTGCAGGCAGGCGTTGATTATTCATATTTATGGAATGTAACTATAAACAATACAGGCAATGCTTCGATGAACAGCGCTTATATATGGGCTGCTGCAAAGTCAGGCGATGTAAAGAATGTTACTCAAATAACTCCGTGCAGTAAAGTGTGGCCTGGACAAAGCTGCAATGCAATTATGAATATTACTGTTGATGGAAATACAGGAGGAAGGGGAGGAGGAAGTGGAGTTGACCCATTATATATTACATGGAGAGGAAATTGGAGTGATAATGACGGAAGCATTGCAGGAGGAGCAACTTACATACAAGCTACAAGTTATATTAATGTTTCATTAAATGCAACAATGGCTTTGTCTGCTTATAGCTCTAACTGGACTGTGCAGCAAGGGAGGTCACAGAACTTTTCATTTTTAGTGCAATCAATTGGAACAGACACTGTGACTGAAATAACATTATCTTTTGTAAATGAGACCCTTCCATTTTCATGGGTTAATATCACTCCAAGCACTTATGCAGGGCTTATTGCAGGGACAAGCTTTTCTGCAAGTGTAAATATAAGTGTGCCATTATATACAAGCCCTGGAAATTATACCGGAAATGTGAGTGTTGTTTCTGCAAACGCAGGGTCAAAGAATTTAACGATAAGGGTTGAGGTTCCTACAAATACAAGTTGGTATTTAACACCTAGCACAAATTTAACATATAACAAAACATTTGGGCTAAGCACTGCTGGAGAAATCGGGAATTTCAGTGTTGTGAATACAGGAAATGTTAATATGACATTTGCAATTACTTATTCCCAAGGAACTTTAACTGGCGAGGAAGATTATACTTTATATTCAGGATTATTTGAAGAAAATAAGAATGTTAATGGACTGGTTTACAACCCTACATTAATAAATGCAACAAAGGGAAGCAATACAACAATAACTCTTTATCAAAATGGATGGAGCCAGCAGGAATTGAGTAATGTTGTAGTTAATATGAATATTGCAAATGCGAGTGCATCCCCTATATCAGTAAATGTTAAGGATGCGTTTTGGATTGTGCCTGCTCCTCCTCAAATAACTGGAATATGGTTCTTGCTTGATGGTGCTTATGGTACAAAGGCAGAAGTTAACAAGAATGTTACAATAAAGTTTAGGGCAACAGATGCAATTGGATTAAATCTAACTGGAAACAGCATAAATGTAACAAGAGGAGGCATTGACACAATCATAGCTGCAATTCCTTTGAATTCAACTGCAGGTGAATTTACTGGAGGGCAGTATAAGACAGTGCTGAATTATACAGGTAATTTCACGCCTTTGACATCTGGTGTTTATTATGCTTATGCAACTGTGTATTCTACAGGAGCAAAGAAGAATACATCAATAGCTTATAACTTTACTGCTTATGGGACGACGAGCATAAACTTTAATGAAAATATATCTGACTTGAATATTTCCAGAATTGACAAAACCAATAATTATATGGTTTATGTGAATTACAGCTTAAACAATACAGGAAATATAAATGCATATGATGTTAATTTAACATTAGCCAATAGCAGTATAGATATTATAATGAGCCTTAATAATTACAGCTTTGGAACTGTTGGTTTAGGAAGCAGCCAGAGCAAGATTGTACAAATTAATGTTAGTAAATTGACATGGCCTGGAACTTATAGTGTAACTGCAAGCTTAAGGTATATGCATGCAGACACAAGCATAGAAACAACTGCAAGAACTTTAACTTTGAATGTTTTGAGCAATAAGAGCATAAGCTTTGATTCTTCTATTGTTAATATAAGTGTCTTATCAGGAAGCTCCAACTGGTCAGCGTTAGCAATAAATAATACTGGAAATGATAACTTGACTGGGATGAATCTGGTATGCGTTTCAGGAGAGGTATGCACTGGATTTACAATTACATTTAATGAAAGCAATTTTGCAATTGCAAGAAATGGCTCGAGGATTGTAAATATAAATTCAACTGCGGGCTCTGGAAAATCTGCAGGAACTTATTCTGGAATAATCAATGTTACAGAGCAGAATATATCAAGGACAATTAATATTTCTATTGTTGTGCCTGAAAGTCTGACATGGAGCGCAAGCCCATTGTTAATTAATTCAACAAAGGCTGCCGGACAATCAGGAACAATTAGAGAAATTACAATAAGCAATACAGGAAATGTAAATATTACATTCTTATTGAATAGCACAAATAGCTCAATTGTAGTTCCAAATATGTCAAGCATAGAAGTTCCACTTAATGCAAACAGAAGCTTTATGGTTAATTATACAAGCCCTTCTGCTGATGGGAGCTATATTACAATTATAACAATGACTAATTCAAGCGCAATTCCTGTACAAATTAATGTTAGTGTTAATTTAACTGCAACAAACTTGAACATAAGTATAATTTATCCAACATCAGTAAACCAGATAACGGGCGCAACTGCAGGAAGTGCAATACAAATTTTAGCCAATGCAACATTCTCTGGGGATGTTGTTTCAAGCGATTCTGTGTGGAGTGCAATAATTGGAGGAAGTTCATGCAGCAGCTTAAGTGCTGTTTATAGCAGCTCAAATGTATGGTGGAATATAACATGCACTGCACCTAGCATTACAAATGGAATGACTTATAATTTAACCTTGACACTAACTCATGCAGTTTACGGAGAAGTAAGCAAAATATCTGCGAATTC
Organism: Candidatus Woesearchaeota archaeon; assembly: GCA_964365855.1. GTDB lineage: Archaea > Nanobdellota > Nanobdellia > Pacearchaeales > GW2011-AR1 > CAYIRC01. The sequence goes on along the minus strand of CAYIRC010000003.1, from coordinate 15,536 downwards.
AATTGCTTACAGAGATGTTACACCACCTGTATTTAACAGCATTGCGAGAAACAGCATAGAAAAATCAAGCTATATTAACTTAAGTGCAAATGTAACTGATAATGTTGCTGTTGATAAAGTAATTGCAACTGTAACTTCTCCAAATGGGACTATCAGCAATTATACTCTAACATTAAGCAATGGACAGTTGTATAATCTTAGTTCATTTATTTTAAACAGTGCTGGAGAATACATTGTGAATTACAGTGCAAATGACACAACTGGAAATGTAAATACAACTGAAGACTGGTTTGAAGTTTATGACAGGTACAACTGGGCTTTGATAATGATTGATTACAATAATAACCCTGTTGCCGGGGTAAATATAAGCTTAGCAAGACTGAATAAGACAAATGTTTTAGTTAATAACATAACCGGAAGTGATGGGAGAACAACACTTTCTGTCAATAAGATGAATTATGACCTGCATGCCCTGATTTCAGGAGATAAAGTTATTGTCAGAAATGTTAATTTAACAAATATTACTAATTCAGGAATTTCATTAAATATGCATAAAATGAATGGCAATGACCTTGCTGAAGTAATCTCACTGTACAAGCCATTTATTGGAATATCTTTGAATTCAACTAATCTGAGCACAAATACTGTTAATGTTATATTTAACTATACAGGATATAGTTATGATGAAGCAAGCCAGCTTGCGGTTGTAAAATGCGCTGACTGGAATTATTCATTGAGAAAATGCAATGGTGGATGGAGCGCGATAGTATCTTCAATTGACAGAGACACAAAGCAGGTTACAGGAAATTCAACTGGATTTAGCTCTTATTTCCTTGCTGAAAAAAAGTGTGGAAATGGGTTGTGTGAAACAACATATGGAGAAACTACATCGACATGTTCAAATGACTGCCCAACACTTACTGTTAGTCTGCCTGCTTCAAGCTCTGGCGGTGGAGGAGGATTAGGAAGCGGGGATTTGTCAAAGATAGAGAACTTAATCAAGAGCAGTGTAAATATAGCTGGAATCAAGGTTGAGATAACTTCTATTTACAAGGAACTATTTGCAGGAGACTCATCTTCATTTAGGATGAAGTTTGTTAATACCTTGAATTCAAAGAGTATTATGTCTCTTGAAGCAACAGGAGACATACAACCATTTATCTTTTTTGAAACATCAACAATTGAGCTCGAGCCAAATGAAATAAGAGATGTATTGGTAAAGATTGTAATACCAAAGTTCCAGAAGCCAACTGAATATGACGGGACAATTTTATTCAAGTCAGGAGACAAGCAAGGTGAAATTCCTGTTACAATTAAAGTTCTATCGCCTGAAGGAAAATTGCTTGATGTTAAGATACAACCATTGCAGGAAAGGGTTGCACCTGGGGATGTATTAAGATATCAGTTAGACTTGCTTAACTTAGGAAAGACAAAGAGAATTGATGTTCAGTTTGACATGCAAATGCTTGATGCTGAAACAGGCGCATTGGTCGGGAGGCAAGAAGAAGCATTTGCAGTTGAAACATCAACAAGCATGATTAAGGAATTTAAAGTTCCTAGTGACACCCCTCTTGGGAAATATCTTCTTAAAGGAACTGCTTATTACTCCAGCTTGGAAGAAGAAAACCAGCAGGCAAGTTCAATTGCATATGTAAATGTAAATTACTCTATTTTCAAAATGCGCATAGTTGGAATTGAACTTTGGATATATTTAGTTGCACTGCTTATAATTGGACTGATAGTTGGTGCATTTTATTATTTGAGATATATTGAATGGCAGAAGCGAAGATTCAGGATGAAAGTTGAATTTAATAAGCTGCCGCAGGCAGGGCCTAATTCTGCATTTGTCGGCAAAGTTGCAGAAACAGGCATAAGGGCATTTATAGATTTGAATAAACTCCAGATGCATACTTTTGTTGCAGGCTCAACAGGAAGCGGAAAGACAGTTGCTGCGCAGGATATTATTGAGGCAGCGCTTGTAAATAAGAAGAGCGTTATTGTATTTGACCCAACTGCACAGTGGACCGGGTTTTTGAGAAAGTGCGAGGATTCTGGAATGTTAAAGAGATATGGCTTCTTTGACATGAAGACAGGAGAAGCAAGGGCATTTGATGGAAGCATAAAGACAATACATGACCCATATGAAATGATTGACATAAAGAAATATATGAACAGGCCGGGTGAAATTACTGTATTTAATATAAGCCATTTAACGCCTAAAGAAATTGACATTGTTGTAGCAAGCACAATTGACCAGATATTCAAGTCAGAGCCGGATGAAAATAAAGAGCTTAAGACATTGATTGTTTATGATGAAGTTCACAGATTATTGCCAAAGTTCGGTGGGACGGGACAGGGCTTTATTCAGCTTGAAAGAGGAGCAAGAGAATTCAGAAAGTGGGGAATTGGATTGGTATTAATCTCGCAAGTATTAAGCGATTTTGTTGGAGAAATTAAGGCAAACATTGGAACTGAAGTGCAGATGGGAACAAGGTATGAGGGTGATTTGGAAAGAGTTAATATGAAATATGGAGAAGATATTTTGAAATCAGTTGTCAAAGAGCCGATTGGAACTGGAATGGTTGTTAATGCAGAATTTAATTTAGGGAAGCCATATTTTATTGCTTTCAGGCCATTATTGCACAGCACTAGGAGATTAAGCAATAATGAATTGAAGAATTATGAGAAATATTTTGATATTGTTGAGGATTTGGATTATCAGGTTGAGGAATTAAAGAAAGAGAAAGTTGATGTACTTGACCTTGAGCTTGAGCTGAAGCTTGCAAAATCAAAAATCAAGTCCGGACAGTTTCAGATGGCTGATATGTATCTTGAGTCTTTGACTCCTAAGTTTGATGATGCATGGAAGAAACTTGGAAAGAGAGTAAGGCATTTTGTAGCAAAGAAAGTTGAAAAGTCTGAAGTTGAAAAAGCAATCAGCGAGGCTGAGAAAGAAAGAGCAGAATATATAAAGAAAAATCCCGAAGTAAAAATATCAATATCTGAAGAGCTTGATAAAATAAAGAGAGCGATTGCAGACAAGAAAAAGAGCAAGAATACAGCAAATGTTGAAAATAAATTCAGTGACCTGCAGAACAGATTAAAAGGGATAAAAAAAGTTGACAGGAAAGATGCAGAAGGAGTTCAACAGGAAATTGAGGAACTTAAAAAAGAGGTTGACAAGTTATAATGTTTGAATTTTTTAAAAAGAAAAAAGAAGATATTCCGCCTGATGTGGGGAAGGAAGCAATCAGCACTGAAATTCCAGAGCCAGAGCAGACTGATTTTGAGAATGATGACATAGAAGAAGATATTGGGAAATCTGGCAAAAAAAAGGGCAAGGGAAAATTAAAATCTGAAAGTTATTCTGCAAGCAGTGAAAGAACAATGCTTGAATTTGAAAAGGTATTTTCAAGACTTGAGTCTATGAATGAGCTGATTAAAGGATATAATGAGAGAATGGGCGCATTAAGCCAGCAGGTTGGTGAATTAAGAGGGATGAATATCTCGAATGAAAAGGCAATTTCAAAAATCGAAGTTGAATCTGCACGGGCAATTGATATTGTCAGCGAAGTTGAGCCGGAAAAATTAAGGATTGATTTCCAGAAAGTTGAAATGAAGGTTGAGGCATTAAGCGAAAAGATAGAGTCGAACAAGCAGTTTATGGATGTTGTTATGAGAGAGCTAAAGGAAATAAGGAGCAAGATGGGGACTTTTCTTGGAACAGCTGAACTGATAAAACTAAACCAGGATGTAAAAAGCGAATTGCTTGGGGCGCAGCAAATGGCGACGAAATCGAGAATGTATTCTGACAAGACAGAGCAGCTATTTTCTGAGATGAAAAGAGGAGTTGCAGAGAGCCAAAAGATACACGAGCTTGTAAAGATGCTTGATGCAAATTATTCTGGAATGGTAAAAGAAGTTGAAAAATTTAAAGTTGACTTTAGCAATATTGTAAACCAAAATGATTTTAATGATTTTAAGAAAAGAATTGGTGAAAGGTTTGTCAATTTTGAGATGATTTTGAACTCTGTTGAAAGATTAAGGGATGAGAATGAGCGGCTTGGAAGAATTATTGAAACTATTCTTGGAATTTCCCAGCAGAATAAACGAGATATTGCAGACCTTGCAATCAGCATTGGGGACGACCATATAAAAAAAGTCAGCGATTATGACAATAGATTAAACTCCATCCTGGGAATATTGGACGCGCTTGCAGGACAGATTACAGAGATAAAAGCAAAGGTTGGCATAAAAGGAAAAATTTCTGTAAAAGCAAGGAAAATGATTGATAATGACAATAAGCTCAAATTGCAAAATCTTGAGGTTAACCCTAAAGTCTCAAAACCGCTTGAGACAAGCCAGCCAGAGGTGCATGAAAATGTAAAAAGAATTCAGGATAATTCTGGAAAAGGAAATGAGCAAATTGAGCAGAGCTTGAAAGAGATTGAAGTTGCCAGGGCTGCTGACAAATCCAGCGCTGAAATTGAAGCAGATATTACTTATAATAGCGCCAAAGCCAAAAACGAAGAAGAGAGTAAAATAATTAAAAAACCTTTAGAAAAGCATTTTCATAAAAAATTTAGTTATAAGCAGGAGCACAAGAGCCCTGAAGTCCGCGAGCATAAAAACATTGCGAATAAAAAAATAAAAGGCAATAAGAATGAGCAAAAAGCCAAAAAGCCAAATAAAGGAGTTGTTGAATTTATCAGAGAGGCGCGCAAAAGAGGGTTTGATGATTATGAGATAAAAGAGCCTTTATTAAAACAGGGATGGCCTATTGAAGAAGTTGAAAAATCTTTTGCTTATTTAAAACCTAAATTTGAATACAAAAACATTGCGAATAAAAAAAATATAATTCATCACCATAAGCACAAGCCAAAACATGCACTGCCTGAAATAAAACATAAAGAAAAAAAGCAAGGTGTGCATTTGGCAAAGAAAAATAAAGAATCCAATCACAGCAAGCTAGGAGGTATTCTTTAAGCCTCCAATTGGGAACGAAAAAATATCGCAGCAAGCTACGGGGTATTAGACCCAATTGGAGCAATAAAAATAATTGAACTGCTATAACGAGAGACCAAAATATCTCCTTTCTCCTTTTTGTTCTCTCGAATATAGCAACTGACAGTCTGAGGAAATATTAAAGTCAGTTGCTATAAGTTAAGGGCGATTAGAATTTCCATCTCCTAATCTTTTTTGATTAATCATTATGCTCCGCAGCCTGTTGCGAAGAGGTTTATTTAGCAAATTTTCTCAACCTGCTAATCTTCTCAACCTGCTTCATATCAATGTCAAATTTCTTTTCTATAAACACACCTTTAAATGAATCTATGAAATTTTTATCCTTGACTGCTTTTTCAAGTCTCTTGAAATTTTTATTCAAAACTTCTTGATTGCCGATAAATAAAAACTTCCGTATTATTTCAAGATTAGCATCTTTTGCCAATGCAGTTATATCCCTGAAATCAGTCAGCCTTCCAGAATAGAGCTTCATAACCCATTTGCCTTATACTGGATAAGTCTATTCTTTTAATTTGTCTTCGATTTGCTTGATTTTCTCGTCGAAGTATTTATCTTTCAATGAGCTTTTATCAGCTGATTTTTTTTGCTCCTGATTCCTGAAAAATGCCAATATGTTAAGCTTCTTGTATATTAGATAGATTATTATGATTACTGAAACAAGCATGATTAAAGCTGCAATTATTCCAATTATCAGCCAAATATTTTTGTAGATGCTACTGATAATTTTTCCTTTTATTTTAATTTCAGACAAGCATTTATCTGCATCTTTTACATTGCTTAATGCGTAAATAAATTGCTCTTTTTCTATATTATTTTCAAGAGTGTTTATAATATCCCCGCATACGTTTAATTGGGCTAACAGCTTTTCATCACTGCCAATTTTTCCTTTTAAATCTTCCGCAGCCTGTTTCAGCCTGGCTAATTCCTGCTGGAAATATTCGCTCATTGTAAGGACTATAATTTTTCCCGGCAAGGATTTTGTTAGTTCATTTGCTTTAACGATATAAGTAAAATCTTTTTCGCCAATCCAGTCTGTAATTATGATTTTTACATTAAATATTAATGTCTTTCCTTTTTGCAATGAGCTTTGTGATTGGGGAGTAATAGTATATTCTGTTTTTTCAAGCCCTGCCAGCTTGAGCTCAATGTTTGTAAGCTCTTTTTCACCTGTGTTGGTTATTTCAACCTGAACTGATTTTTCAATATTTTTTGTGAGAAATATCTGCGAATCTGCTTTTATTTCAAAATCTGATCTTTTCCCCAGCTTTGTTACATTTACAACTGATGCTCCACCTCCCCCAGAAGTTACTGACGGTGTCACCGAGGTTTCATTTGAAGCAGATGTTGTACTGAATATTGCGTATGCCCCTGCTTTTTCTGTTCCAGAATAGGTTCCCAAGAAAGTTATTTTTACCTGCCCGACATAAGATGTTTGGGGAGATATTGTCCATACTCTTTGTGAACTAGCATTTACCCCAATTGTATCTGCGCCTGAATGAAGAAGTGCGTTATTGTCTGTTCTTGTAAGATTCCAGGTTAAGTACAGGTCTTTATTAGCACCGCCTGTATTTTCTGCTGTTACAGATATGCTCAATAAAGGAACTGTATTGTCGTTGACTACAATATTACGAACATCAAATGGGCCGCCAACAACTTTCCAGAACTGGTTTGCATAATAACTTGTTGAAGATTTTGTTGCATTTACAATTGTTTCCCATAAACCTTCATTAACAGAAGAGCCGACAGAATATGTATAATTATATATGCCTGTTGATTTTTGCGACATTGCAACAGGACCTACGACTATGGTTCCTGTTGAGTCTTTTATTGTCAAATAAACTGAATCAGGAGCTGCATATAATCCTGATTGCATAAATGAAGCTTCTGCATAATAATTACGCGCTGTTTCAACTTCAGGGTAGCCTGAAACAGAGAGAGCATAACCGCCACCAATTGCAGAAGTAATTGAAATATTTGCATTTGAGCTATTCCATGAATTTGAATATTTATCTGTATAAGACACATTTAATTTATAAGAGCTTTCTGTAATTGGTGCTGATAAAAACCAGGTTGCTGTTTTGGTTTCATTTGTGGAAAAATTTCCGAGATAAGAATTTTGAGAGTAGTCTGTTAAGAATGTGAAACCATTTGGAATATTAAGATAAGCATAAATATCCCTTAATGAATCTGTGGCATTAAGTTCTGCAGTCACTTTTATGACATGGAAAGGAAGCGTTGCTGCGGGGGCAGTTATATTCTGGCTTGCTGCAGATGGCTTTGTGACATTGAATTTATTCCAGGGCATTGAATTATTAAAATTTCCAATTGTATCATTTGCATAAACTTTGAAAGAATATGTTGCAGGGGCTGGCGCGGTGAATGTTGCATTAAAAGTTGCTGATGTTAAATTTGTCATTGTAATGTTTTGTTGGGGGGTTATATTGACTGAAACCCACACAGCTCTTAAGTTTGGGTCTGAAACATTTGCATAGATCTGAATTGATTTTCCTGAATAAACATAAGAGTCTGTAATCCATTGTGCAGTTATATTTGGAGGAATATTGTCTGTCAAACTTACAACCTGAAATGAATTGTCTGAAGTATCATTATTTGTGTGATAGGTATCATTTATTATAATTGTAAGATAATACGTCCCGTAGATTCCTGTTGAGTTCCAAAAATAAGTTGTTGTTGCAGAAGTATTTATATTTTCAATAACAATAGAATTTGTTGAATATTGCGTTATGCCATAGTAAATACTTGCATTCACCAAGTCTGAATCAGAATCTGCAATAATAAACTGAACAGGATAACTGCCCTGCGACTGGTTAATTGTTATACCTGCTGAATTTGGCTGGACAAGATTTACAGTTGGCAGGTGATTCATTTGAAAATAACTCTCATTTGCTGATGAGCAATTTCCTAAATCGCACACTGCTGCGAAGAATGAAGTTGTCCTGTTATCTGTTGCTGCAATTGTATAATTGCATGACAATGGACTTACTGATGAAAATGAAGCATTACATAACTGCCTGCCAGCACAGTTAGATGTTGAGATTGATGATGAGTTACAAATAAATAACTTTGCTTGGTTTGACTCAAGGTCTGACCATGATATTGTGAATGTGACATTTTCACCTACTTTCTTAGGAGTTGGCAAAAGCGAATTTACCTGAATATTTTCAATTGATGGAGGAGCATTTTCTGTGTAATCTATGTATAATTTTGGCCTTAAAGAAGAATCTGTCACGTAGTCGGAAGAGTAAAACTCTTTCTGGTCTCCATTGTTTGCATTTGATGCAATTAATATAATTCCATAATTGTTATATGAAGTATTTAGCCATCCTCTTGCTACTGTTAAAATTGTAAAATTATACCATCCTGTTTGGTTTAAAAGAACAGAAGTTATTTCAGACTCATCATACCTCCCACCAGGTGAAAAGCCATAATTCCACAGGTCGGATGATGTTCTGTTATTCCAGCCAGCTTCTGTTTCATTCCATGGCTCAATCAAGCGATAAACTTTTACTGTAGTTGCATTGCCTGTGCTTGACCATGTATAAAGCTGCAAAATTGCAGATGTTATTGTTACGCCGTTAGGCACTGCTGACAGATTAAATTCCAGAATTGGCCTAAATTCAATTCCAGTTGCAGTTTTTCCAATTTTTAATGTTGTATCTGTGCCGAAATTTACGTCTGAATTCTGCCTTATGTATGTATCTTTTCCCTCGTCAGGCGATGGCTGGGACTGGTAGACTACAAAGCCCAATATTTGCTTTTTTGTTGATAAAAAGCCAAATGCCAAAATGAAGAATCCTATGAGAATTATTGCCTGAACTGCAAGAACCCACTTTGTCTTTCTCGCCTTCTCTTTTTTCATCAGAATTCATAGCTTTTTTGCTTTAAAAATTCTTTTTATTTCGAATATCCAAATGGCACCGGGGAAACTGCCTACTGTTTAATGAAAACAAATATATAAAAATTACTTATAGTGAAAGACATAAGTCTTTCCCTATCTAGTCAACGACAAACTGCAGAAATATTAATGTCCTTGACTATAAATACAATATTATATGGCACTCTCAATAAATTCAAATTCAGCAATTTTTTATGGAATTCTTCTTGGGGATGGCTGTCTTAGCTTGGTAAACAAGAAGAAATTTGTGGTAATCACTTGTGGATTAGATGATGACCTTCTTTTTTTTGAAAATGTTGTATCTCCTCTTTTAAAAGAATTGAGACAAAAAGAGAGCCATTTTAGATTGAGGCATGATTCAAGATCAATACAGATTCCAATTTAACGGTTTGAAAAATCTACTTCTTTTTGACAAAGTTATTGGTTTTATAAATCCCAAGCACAAAAAAAGATTTACTGATTTTCTAGAAACAAAGCAAATGGCGCTGGGGAGATTCGAACTCCCGATCACCGCCTGTCGCAAATCTTCGATATCCGAGAAAATCCCAGATTCTTTATGATTTCATGAGAGCGGTACTTTAGCCACTAAGCTACAGCGCCGAAAATACCAATTTCGGATGGTTTAAAAGGGTTTTGAAATGAGGTTTAAGGTGCATCTTAAGCTTTAAAAATAAGCCCTGCTTTGACTTTTCATGGTATTAGAAAATATACCCAATATAACAAGCATTAATGTTGAAGATATTTTAACACAAGTTTCTACGCTAATGACTATTTTTCAAGCAATAGGAGGCTTGGTTGTTGCTTACATAGTTTTTAATATTATAAACATATTTTGGAACAGAAAAAAAAGGCGTGAAATTAAAAAGATTAGGGAACTCCTTGAAGAAATAAACACTAAATTAAGCAAAAAGAGATAATTATGTCAAGGAACTTGATCACAAGAAAATCATAATTTTCTGTCTACCAAAGTCCACGGACAAATTCAGGGACTTTGTGATTTAGCTTTCTGTGCTCTCATTAATCTTGCTATATAGCCTGCTATTTTGTTTCTTATTGGCTTGCTAGGCATTGTTTGGTTTAATACTCTTTTATTTTTGTCAAAACTACTTGTAAAAATATGCTCTCCCTGAAGCAGCTGCTTGGCTGCTTTCTTTACCATTGTTGACTTTATTCTTCCCATAGTTATTGAGCCGAATTTTGCTTATTTAAAGCTTTTTATCAGAACTTTATTCTTTCAAATTTAATTAAACTACTCCAGCCAGAAAGATACTCTTTTGCTTTTTTATCAAGCTCGCCTGATGACATAAAGATTGCAGGCATTTTTTCTGATTGCGCCCTTTGAAGCGCAAGAGTTAAGTCATCTTCATTTACTTTCTTCTTGTCTTTTGCAATAAGATAGAATTCCTGTTTTCCAAAGAGGGTGTCTATTCTGATTTTTGCAGTAAATTCTTTCTTTTTCTCTAATATTGAGCTTAATATTTCAATATCTTTTGCTGTTAAATAACCTTTGATATTGGACGGAAAATCATATGTTTTGTCTTTTTGTCTTTTCTTTTTCTCGAATTTTTCTTTAGATTCCTTTTTTTCTTTATCTTGCTCACTGAACTCTTTTTCAATAGCTTGCAGTGATTTTTCTATAATCTGTCCTGGAATCAATTTTTCTTCAAGTTTTAACTTGACTTCTGGTTCTTTAGGCTCTATTTTTTCTTCTGATTTAATTTTTTTAATCTCTTCTTTTTTTGGCTCTGCCAAAATCTTTTGAATTTCTTCTTTTACATCCTGGTCAGAGAGCTGAAAATATTTCCAAAATAATTTACTTTCTTCATTTATTTTTACTTTTATCGGCACTGCAAAATCTTTTATTGCTCTCAATGCTACTCTAATTGCCGGCTCTTGCTCATTGTCATCTAATACTAAATTTTTCTTTAAAACTGAAAAAGCTTCTTTTTCTTTATGGTTTAGATACTCAATAAAATTTTCTAAAAGTGGCTCTTGTCCTGATAGGAAATATAAAGGAGAACTACCTACTCTTATATGACTTATTTTTATTTTATCTTCAGCATATAATTCTGAAAGAAATGCAGAAGCAAATAACGGGCTTACACTTATCGTGCGAGCAATATGAATTGGAAGACTTGGGCCACGTATCCTAAGATTGCTTATTATCCTCTCTTTATTTTCATTCAACTTTTGAATATCCGGCATTTTTTTAGAAGAGAGGCTGATGTTATAAATATTATTGTATTTTACGGCCTTAACCAGGATATCTCATAGTATGAGACATCGCCTTCATCATCTACTATTCCAATTAGAAGATTTTTTTGGGTTGAATGGGCAACACGATTTTTAGCTGCAAAGTCATGCCAAGTTAATGCATCATTTTCTTTTACAGTATACAGAATCCATTTTGCGTGGTCTTCGCCAGGCTTCACTCCTTTTTCATATATTCTGAATTCTGCTCCAAACTTAAGGGCAGTTTTAGCTATATACCCTCTTTTCCTTAAATCGCTAAATACCTGGAATTTTGTTTCTATTTTTTTGTCTAATCTTCTGAGTTTTTTTATTAATTCATCCTCAGAAATTTCTTTTTTACCTGCAATTATTCTCATTTTTTCTTCTGACAACAAAAATAAAGCCTCGACCGGTGCATATTCAATTTTTTTTGCTTTTTTTTCACCAAATCTTGACTTTTCATACAATGCAAAGGCATCTTGAGAACTTGACAGTATTTTTTCACCAGAAAATCTTCCTTCAATCATTTTTATTTTAGTTTTTTCTTATATTTAAGGCTTTGTTATGAGCACAGGAAAATCAGAGATTTTCAGGCATCCAAAAAACTAACAAACTTATCAGAGTTTTTTTGATTGGCAAAACGATATCTTAATAAACCTCTTTAATTTATTTTTTTAGAAGAGAGGAATATGAAAACTGTAAAACTAAAAAGTTTGATAGATTTCCCGAATTTTAGGCAAACTTTTTATTATGACTGCGGGGCAAGTGCAATGCATTCAGTTATGGCTTATTATGGAATGGACATTAGCGAAAAAGACATGATTAGATTAGTTGAAACACATGGCAAGACTGGAACCTCTTTTTTTGGGCTTATTAATGTTGCAAAAAAAGTGGGCTTAAAATATAAATGCTACTGGAGCGGATTAACAATTAGTGATTTAAAGAGATATATCGACAAAAAAATTCCTGTAGTTCTGCAAATTCAAGCCTGGCCTGAAAAAAGAGAGAAAGATTTGAAAAAATCGTGGACTGACGGGCATTTTGTTGTTGCTATGGGGTATGATAATAAAAGAATTTATTTCAATGATCCCAGCACGATTTTGATTGCTTATTTGACTTATAGGGAGCTGGAAGAACGGTGGCATGATATTGACTTTTACAAAGGAAGCCAAAGAAAAGTTTCTAATGCTGGAATTGTTTTTTTTGGGAAAAAGCCCCTTTTTAAGAATAAAAATGCAATGCATATGGATTATGATGCTTATGATTCCAGCAAAATCCATGAAGACATTTTTAAGATAGAGAGATACATAAAAATAAAATAGGTTTAAAAAGCAATTCTAACCAATTAATACAATGGGAAAGTTTGGGGATTTTGAAGAGACAGAGAGTGAAGGCGAAGAAGTTAAGGAGAGTGATGAGTCTACGAGAGTTAGAATGCCCAGAAACGGCGAGGTAATTGGAGTTATTATTCAAAGACTCGGAGGAAATAGAATGGAAGTTAAATCTACTAATGGCAAAACAAGAAACTGCCGTGTTCCAGGAAGATATAAAAGAAGCTTGTGGCTAAGGCCAAAAGATATTGTTTTAATCAAACCGTGGGCAGATGATGATGAGAAGGGTGATGTTATTTACAAATATAATTTTTCTGCAATAAATCAATTAAGAAAAAGAGGCATACTTGATTCAATTACAGAGAGCTTTTAGTTATGTCAAGATGCTTGACGATGCATCTTGA
>CAYIRC010000003.1:0-2528 GCA_964365855.1 Candidatus Woesearchaeota archaeon | reverse complement strand
TATTATTGCTCTTTAAGCAAAAAAAGAAAAAATGTTGATAAGATATGGGCAAATGAGCGCGAGTGCATTAGGGTTAATGATGCTATTTTTGAAGCGATTGAGAGCAATGCAACGAGTGCTGGAATAACAGGAGGAGACCCTTTATTGCGCTTGAGCAGGACATTGAAGTATGCTTCTGCTTTGAAAAAAAGGTTTGGCAAGAAATTTCATATTCATATTTACCTGCCTACAAAGTTTGCTACATCTGATAAACTAAAGAAGCTAGCTAAATATATTGATGAAGTACGTTTTCATCCTGAATTTTTGAGTAAAGAACTAAATGAGAAAGAGATTGAGGAAGATGTTGATAAAATAAAAACTGCTTCTAAAATTTTTGGCAAGGAAAATACAGGCATTGAATTGCCGATGATTCCTGAAAAGAAAAGAGAAATTCTTAATTTTATTTTATTGATTAGAGATTATATTGGATTTGTAAATCTTAATGAGCTAGAACTTGGGGACACTAATTTTAATTATATGACTTCTCATTATAAATTGGATAAAATGGGGTATGTAATTAAAGGGTCTTTGGATGCGGGTAAATGGCTGTTGAATGAATTAAAGAAGCACAAAGTTAAATTAAATGTTCATTTATGCACTGCTGAATTAAAGAATTGGCATCAGTATAAAAACAGATTATTGAGGCATAAAATTATGCCTTTTGGAAAAAGGACTGAAGATGGAAGTGTTGTTTATTATTCAGTTTATAGCCATGAATTGAAAAAGCTTTTGAGAACTTTAAATGGCAAAGGATATTTGGATAAAATTGGAAAGAGAATTATTGTTCCTGAATATATTGCTGAAAAATTAATTTTGCAGGGATTTAAGGTTAAAAGAGTTGAAGAATACCCTACTTTTGACCGGGCTGAAATTGAGGTTGTGAATTTAATTAATCCTGCGTTTCAAATATTCTTCTTATTTTTATGCTGGAAGTTATTTTTTTCATTGGCTCGAAGAATGCTTTTTCATTTTCAGTGGATATTTCAATGATTCCCGGGGCAACAATTTTTCCACCATATTGCTTAATCAAACCATATTTGCCGGATTTTCCATTAAGCAAGTAATTAAATCTGATTTTATCTTTCTTTTCTAAATCCCTTAATGAATATAATATTTGAAGTTTTGGCATGATTCCTAATTTTTTTGAAAATGGCTCGCCAGAAATAATGCTTTTTCCATAAAACAAAATGCCATTTCTGGCAAAATTTGAGCTTTCAAATAAAGAATAAAAATCGAAAGAATTAGTATGAATTGGCAATTCTGAATATTTTTGCAGCTGCTTTTTAATTTCCTGTGCTTGGTTAAGCTGTTCTTTTAAAGGAATTTTATTGAAAATTACAGCTATATCTATATCATTTGGCTTGCTGTCTTCAAAAATTGAAGAGCCAAACTGGACTATATCAAAAACATCCTTACTATAATTTAATTTTGGTTTTTTCTGCCATAAATTTTGCATCATCTTTAATTACCTCTGCCAATTCTTTGGGCATTAGCTGAACATAACTATTCTGGTAGAATGGAAAATCTTTGTCTACAAGGTCGTAAACTTCCTGAAAATTCTCCTGAAGAATCCTAAATCTTTCAGTATGTGACGAAGGAGTATCGCCTGTGTTCTGCAAAATGTATAAATCTGATAAAGCAATTAATGACTTAAAAAAGAGCACAACTGAAGAATTAAATCTTGAGTTCCTTAATTCATCTTCTGCGGCATCAAAGTATTCTTTTGCAGTTTTTTCTAATATTTCTTCTTTTTTCATTTTCTTACCTTATAAGAATAATATTGTTATTTATAAATCTTTTCATACCTGGTAAGAATAAAATAAATATTCTGGTTAACTTTCTTACTTGGTAAGAACAATTAAATTTTTAAATAGAATAATCTTGGGATTCTTATGAAACTAACACAAATGCAGATGCAGATGAATGCAGTTGCAATAGCTGTGTTAGCAGTGGCGCTCGTATAAGGGGCCACAAATAAACTTTCTTTTTACAACATTAAAATGGCTCCTGAAAATTTCTCTGGCAAATGTGAATTATGTTTGTTTGGTTTAGCTGAAAGGAGGTGTAATTGAAATGACAGAAATATTGATAGTAAAAATTCTTAATTGCCGGGCTAATCCGAGATACAACCAATATCAAAGAAGAAAATTAAATCCTGATGGAAGTGAAGGAATTATGCATAGGACTTATCAGGGGACTGGAGCAATTAGGAATCTTGTAAGAAATAATGGTGCAGATTACATATTAAGCCCAGAGGTATTTCAGGATATGCTGCAATTAGCTGAAGCTGAAAGGAGCAAAAATGATGCTTACAGAACGAAACAGCTTATAAGAAAACTTTAAAATTGTGCAGTTATAGGTTAAATAATGAAGATGAAGAAAGAAATTGATTTCGCTAAAATCGAAAAGAAATGGCAGAAGAAGTGGGAGGAGCAGAAGGTGTTTGAAGCAAAGGAATCTGATGTGAAAAAGAAATTTTATGTTCTTGA
>CAYIRC010000002.1:0-79529 GCA_964365855.1 Candidatus Woesearchaeota archaeon | reverse complement strand
GCGAATGATTCATTATCTGCATTGAATTATGTAAATATAACTATTTACAATTCTATAGGAAGCATTGCTAATAGTACAACAAATAGCACTGCTGGAATTTCAATAACTTCTTTAGCTGTTTCTACTGATGGAATCTATACAATCAATGCGACAGCTTATGACTTTGCTGGAAATATAAATTCTACTTCAAGAAATGTGACAGTTGACACAACTTATCCTTTAATTGATTATGGAACAGGAACAGAGAATAGTAGCTCAAATGTTTCTCGGTCTAATATTTATGTTAATGTTTCTGTTACTGAAACAAATGAAAAAAATATCACTTTCTTGCTATACAATTCAACAGGACAAGTTAATTCAACAACTTTCTCTACAGCAGTAAGAACAATTAACTGGACGGGTTTAGCTGATGGAACTTATACTTATAACGTGACTATTAGGGATCATTCTGGAAACTTAAACACAACATCAACAAGAACTATAACTTTAGATAGCTCTAATCCTGTTATTACTTTAATTGCTCCAGCAGATTCAACTTCTTCAACAACAAGTGCTTATAACTTTACTTTCAATGTTACAGATAGCCAAACTATTTCAAATTGTAGCCTTAATTTTGATGGTTCTATTATAAACACATTAACAAGTGTAAATAACACTGGCGGAACAAATGGAATGTATAATTCATCTTTAAGTGTTGCTACACACACATGGAGTATAAACTGCACCGATATTGCTGGGAATACTGGAAATAGTTCAACAAGAACTTTAATTGTAACAGCTGCAACCGCCTCTACAACAACTTCTTCAATTTCTGGAGGGTCTGGGGGAGGGTATCCTACATTTAGACCTAAAGAAGATGAATTAAATAAAGGATATAATGAAGTTATATACCAAAATTGGAAAGTTTCATTTAATGTAGAAAATATTTCTCATACTTTTAAAGTCGAGAATATTACAGAAACAACTGCAAAAATTAGTATTTCTTCTGAAACTCAAGAAGCAATACTTTCAGTTGGGCAAGAAAAGAAGTTTGAACTTTCTGGAGATAATTATTATGACTTATTAGTTAAATTAAATTCGATTGACTCTACAAATAAATACTATCCAAAAGCAAATATTACTCTAAAGACAATATCTGAAGAGATTGTCTCTCAAAAACAAGATAAAGAAGAATCATCTGAAAAAGACACAATTCAAAAAAGTCCAGAAACTGAATTAAAAGAAAAGAAAACAAATTTAACATGGCTATGGATTTTAATTGCAGTTATAATAATTTTGATTTCCTTTGGTATAGGATACAAAAAACTAAAGAAAAAATAAGACGACTAATTGTTGTCTCCTTTTGTAATGAGTTACCCAATCACAGCAAACTGCAGGGTAAGCTCCAATGAGGAATCTAAGTATCTTTAATACAATAATGCATTGACACAAATAAATTTATTAACCCTTATGACATTTTTAGTCTTATGATAGAAAAAGAGGCAAAGAAGACTGGCTTTGTAAAATGGTTTGCTGAATTAAGTCATAAAGATATTGCAATTGCCGGCGGCAAGGGTGCTAGCCTTGCTGAAATGTATAACCATAAATTTCCAATACCTCCAGGATTTATGATTACAGCGCAGGCATATTCTCATTTTATTGAAAAAACAGGGCTTAAAGAAAAGATTGGAAGCATTTTGTCTGATTTAGATGTAAATGATACTGCTAAATTAGAGAAATCTTCTAAAGAAATCAAAACGGAATTCATAAATTCTGAAATGCCTAAAGAAATAGAATCAGAAATACTTGAGGCCTATGATATACTTGATGTTGACAAAAATACGCTGTCTAACGCTAAATCAGGCGCTCTTACAATACTAAAAAATTCCCGCGAGCCACCATTTGTAGCTGTTAGAAGCTCTGCAACAGCTGAAGATTTGGCTGATGCAAGTTTTGCCGGGCAGCAAGAAAGTTTTCTGAATATTAAAGGCCATAGAGAACTTATTAACAGCGTCAAAGCCTGCTTTGCGTCCTTATTTACTGCAAGAGCAATATATTATAGAGTTAAAAAAGGATTTGATTATAACAAAACTTACTTGGCTGTTGTTGTACAGAAAATGATAGATTCTGACAAATCAGGAGTAATATTTTCAAAAAACCCGGTAAGCAATAAGAATGAAATAATAATAGAATCTGTCTGGGGATTAGGTGAGGGAATTGTTTCAGGGAGAATAAATCCTGATAGTTATATAACTAATTCTGATATGAGTGATTTTAAGATACTTGAAATTAAAGTTGCTGACAAAAAAGTTGCTATTATAAGAAACTCATCTGGAAAAAATGAAATTGTAAAATTAACTGAAGAAAGAAGCAAACAGCAGGTATTAACAAATTACGAAATAAAAAGACTTGCACAATATGCAAAACAACTGGAAGAGCATTATAAAAAACCGCAGGATATAGAATTTGCAATAGAAGGCAATGAGATTTATATTGTACAGTCAAGGCCAATAACAACAAAATACAATGAAGAGAGAGAGGAGGTTGAAGGCAAGGTTATTTTGAGCGGGTTTGGGGCTTCTCCTGGCATTGCATCTGGCACTGTAAGAATAGTAAAAGATATGAGCGATTTAGCTAAAATAAAGAAAGGCGACATACTTGTTACAGAGATGACTAATCCTGATATGGTTGTCGCAATGCAAAGAGCTGCTGGAATCGTAACTGACGAAGGCGGAGTAACATCCCATGCTGCAATTGTATCAAGAGAAATGGGTATTCCTGCTGTAGTCGGAACAGGCGAGGCTACTAAAAAATTAAAAGAAGGAGAGGTTATAACTGTTGATGGAAATTCCGGGAGAGTAATTGAAGGCAAGGGCGAAACAAAAGCTTCTGAAATAAATCCGGTTGTTCCAACAAGAACTAAAATTAAGGTTATTGTTGATTTGCCGCAGTATGCGCAACGAGCGGCTAAATCTGGCATAAAGTCAGTTGGACTGGTTAGAATTGAGGGAATAATTGCGAGCTCTGGAAAACATCCGATTGCATTTGTTAAGAAAAACAAGATTGCTGATTATATCCAGGTTATATATGATGGCCTTAAAAAAATTGCAGAGCCATTTGAAGAGATATGGATTAGAAGCTCTGACATAAGAAGCGATGAATTTAGGCATTTGGAGGGTGCTCCTAAAGAAGTTGAAGGCAATCCAATGCTAGGAGACCATGGAATAAGGTTCAGCCTTAGGCATCCTGAAATCCTTGAAGCAGAATTTAAGGCGGTAAAAGAGCTGGCTGATGAGTTCCCAAAGAAAAAATTTGGAATTATGTTCCCGCAGGTTATAAACTTGCCAGAATTAAAAGAAGCGAAAAGAATTGCAAATGAGATTGGCATGCCCCATAACATTAAGATTGGAATTATGGTAGAAACGCCGGCTGCTGTGCAGATAATTAATTCTTTATGTGAAGAAGGAATAAATTTCATAAGCTTTGGCACAAATGATTTAACCCAGTATACTCTAGCTATTGACAGAAATAATGAAGATGTACAATATTTATATGATGAAATGAACCCTGCTGTCCTTAATTCAATAAGCTATGTTATAAGAAGATGCAAGAAGTATAATATTGAGAGTTCTATCTGCGGGCAGGCAGGAAGCAAGGAAGAAATGGTCAGGTTTTTAATTAAAGAAGGAATTGACAGCATTTCTGTCAATGCAGATGCTGCTGAAAAAGTCAGCAAGCTTGTTGCTCGCATAGAAAGCGGCAAAGCAGAAACTGAAAGACTAATTGTATCTGAAAA
Source organism: Candidatus Woesearchaeota archaeon (assembly GCA_964365855.1). GTDB lineage: Archaea > Nanobdellota > Nanobdellia > Pacearchaeales > GW2011-AR1 > CAYIRC01. Next base: position 75,754 of record CAYIRC010000002.1, on the reverse strand, counting down.
GATTGCTGAAAGAAGAGAAGAAAATGATAAAGAGAAGCACGAGACTAAAGAAATTTTAGTTCCTACAATTCAACCTGTTATTTTAAAGCAGGAGAGCAAGGAAGATATTGAGGATGTTATATTAAAAGAACTGGAAGGCGAGGAAAACAATGAGTATCGTCCAGGTGATGCATATAAAGAGAAAGATAAGGATATTCCGGCATTGAATGACGCAATTCCGGTTGAATCTGAACTTCTTGAGGATAAAGAAGAAGCTGAAGAGATTGACCTGACAGAAGAACCTGATTTGACAGAAAAAACTGATGAAGATGAGGTTATGGACATATTTTAGTTGTTACTACTACTCAGTTCTTACAATAGAAAGATTTAAAAAGACAAGAATGCTGTCAAAACCATGACAGCAGAGAAATCAACTGAACATTTGAGGGAATTTTTATATCATGAAACAATTCTAGATGGAATTAGAGCTAATTCTAGCCGTAAAAATAGCAGTCATCTTCAAGAAAGAAATGCTTATAGAGACTACGCAAATACTTTATCTACTACAATTGCTGGAGCGCCGGTTATTAGTGTTGATTCACCAGATTCTGCTGTTGATACTGTATATAACACCTGCAATGAGCTGGAAGAAAAAGTGTCAGGTGCTTTTTGGGAAGCTGAAAAAATAAGAATTGTCGACCAAGCTGATAGCAAAAGATTAGCTGATGGTGTTTATAGTATAGACCATGCAGAGATAGAAGGAAATGCTGAACATAATAAAATAGTTGATAAGATTATTAAATATCAAGGACTTTTATCAATAAATCATCTTTATGACCATGGGGGGGAAATTTCTCCAGGACGAAAAGTTACATTAAATGATTTATTAAATAGAGCAAGAGAGTATGTTGCATCTAGAGTTAAGGATGGCACAGATGGAGAAAAACATATAGCCTATAAGCTTATAACAAATGAAGATAGGGCAAAAGTTGTTAATGGCATACTTGCTTCTCTCGCTACTTCAAGCAATAGAGTTAGAGAAGTTACGGACTTAATGCAAGAAGAAGCAAGAGTTGGATGCGAAGAATTGCTTAAAGATGATGCAATTAAAGCTAAAACAGCAAGAAATAGCTTACTAAATAATCCTCAAGCTAAAGTAGCAAGAAATGAATTATATAGGATTTTAACAGCTGAAGCAGTTTAATAAGTTTATTTTTTGTTTTCTACAAGCAAATCAATCAAGCGAGTCATTTCCAGAAGAAATCTTTCTGCAGTCTCCTGCCACATGTCAATATCAGAGCCTTTAATGGCTTTAACATCGCCGTGAAGAATGGATTTATGAAGTGTATATATATCTCGTACTGCTCTGACAAAATCATGCTTAAGAATTCCTTTATCTGCAAATGTTTCTTTTAACATTGCAGGTATATGCTCTGGACTTGGAGGCAAAAATCCTGCTGTGATTAATGCAGCCTGCGCTGAATCAATAATTGCCCAGTAAACACCGTCTATAGCACTTAGTGTTGATGCTTTGCTTCTGACAAGATGGTCTGGAGCTCTTTGAAGAGCTGCGTAAACTGCTTCAGGAGTTGAGTGAATGCGGCCTTGAAGCAGTAAAGCTTTAAGAGGGTTGAAAAAGCCCCCGCTATCAATTAGTGTTTCTCCATATCTTAAAATATTAAGAACAACAGGATCGCCGTTAAGCAAATCCTGCCACCATGTTGTTAATTTTACAGTGTTAATATGAAGCTCTCTGCTATAATCCTGCGCTGCAATTAATTTTCCTAATTCTTCCCTATACCAAGAAATTAATTCTAAATCCCATGAGAGTGATGAGTCATCTATAACAAATATTATGTCTATATCTGAAGAAGAATCTGAAGTATCTTTTACCTGCGAGCCAAAAAGAATAGATGCTTTAATCATTCTATCAAATTTCTGATGAGCTTTCATTGCAAAGTCCATTGCAATATCTCTTTCATTAGCTAAAGTCAATTTTTCTTCTTCTTTTACTTCTTTAACTTTTGGTTTTTCTGCACTAAAAACTACATGATTTACTAAAGGACGAGAGTGATGATGTTGATGATGAATTTTTTTATTAGCTTTGAAAGATTTTGGCTCTGGTTTTTTCATTTCTTTTGGAGGTTTTGGAGCAAATTCGAGCAACTCTCTTTTTTCTCTTGCTTCCTGTTTTTTTAATATATCTTTTTCTTCTATTAATTCCTCTTTAAAATCTTTCTCTTTTTTTTCCATTTTTACTACTTATTTTAAGTTTAAATTATTTTTAAACTTACTCTTTTTATTTATTCCATTGGCGAACCAGACAATCTATTTTTTCCGCTCATTTGCCCTCCGAGTTCTGGAGGCAAATTTGAAAATCCTGTGCCATATATTGAGTGATGAATATCCGGATTAATTGCGCCGTAGCCTGCGAAATAATTTCCTGAAAGGCCAGCCGCCTGATTCCAGTATGGTGCCATTTTCATTGCATAAATTGGAGAACCAAAAGCTGAAAGTGTTTCTGCAAAAGGCGTTGTCTGAAAATGCTGATACCAGTTTCCTGCTTCAATAACTTTTTTTATTTTTTCAACCTGCTTTCCATATCCTTTGATGAGTTCCATATGCTCTTTAATTGGAACATTTCCCATTCCCATTGGAAGCTCTGTATGCTCCATTCCAAAATTATCTGAAAGATGAATATGCTTAACAAAAGGCGCAATTGTTTTAGTCTGCTCTTTTAAATGCTCGACGCCATAGCCATATTTTCTTAACATATTTATATGGCCTACATCCCATGTTGCTCCTATAAGCCTCTCTGCCTCTTTTTTCGCTTCTGATTCTGACAATCCTACTGATGCTGCTTTTTTTACAAAAACTTCCCGTGATTTTTTAACAAGTTCTTTAAGTTCTTCTGCTCTGCTTATGCCTGAACCTATTGGAGGGTTTTCAATGCTGATTATTGGAGCATGCTCTTTGAATTTATCATAAGCCTGTAAGGCAGTATTTGCAAAAGTTTCAGATGCCTTCTCCAATGCAAATTCGCGTAATGGCCTAAATATCCTTGGAGGCTCTGAAAGTGACCTTAAAACATTCACTCCTTTTATTATCTCCCTGCCAAATTCATCAATTTTTTGAGGGTCTTCTATTTTATTTAAGCTTGGTACAAGTTCTTTTCTGAATTCATCTAATTTTTTAATATCTGTATAATTTTTATTTCTTAAAGCAGCGTCATAAGCCTGGTCAAATAAATTCTGAAATTCTGCATAAGCATCTCTCAAATAAATATCTCCATGTGTTAATTGTGTCATTGTTGAATCTAATACATTAATCAGCCTGGGGTCTTCTATTAACTTGATTACTTGCTCTCTATTGCCTGAAACATAATCTTTGTAAATCTCCTGCAAAGGCCTTTTCTCAAAAATTTTTTTGAATTCAGGACCAAGCTCTTTTTCAGGATGAAGTGTTTGGTTAATTATAGATGCTCCGTTGTTTGCATGGAAGTTTATGTTCTGAAGCGACTTATACCAGATTTCTCCATTTTGTGATTTGATTTTATTATCTATTTCTTCATAAAGACTTTCTGTTTCTTTTTTTTCTTCAGCAAGATAATGCTTATGAAGAGGCAAGTTAGTAAATTGCCCTGTTCTTTCATCTACTACCCAAAAACTTTTGATTTCTTCTTTTTTAGTTTCTGTATTGAAAACGCGTGTTTCTGCTTCTGGAAGGCCGTTGCTTGCATGAATTGTAACTACAACATTTCCTTTGGGGTCTAGTTTATTTGCCCTGTCGACTGCACTCCAAATCTGCCTTTCTGCCTGCTGTCTTTGAGATTCATCCCAGCCCTGACCTTTTACTCCTGTTGGCTCGATTAATGGCCCGTGAAGAGTTAAGTCAACACCTGTTAATTTTCTTAACCTGTTTAATTCTTCCAAATGCTGATTGGGAATTGATTCTGCAACATCTGGCTGGAGCATTTCTATTTCAACTGCCTTTACGCCAGAGCTTATTTTTTCAGATACTGCTTTTAATTGATTTGCTGTTCTTGGGTCTGTTGAAATACTAAATGCTGAAGATGGCTGCCTTACTCCGATAAAATTTCCATAATTAGCATTGCGGCCATAGAAACTTGCACCTTCATAAAAAGATTCATCACCTGCCATGAGTAAATATAAAGAAAGGTTTATTTAAAGGTTTTTGTAATGCTGGCTTTGTCCGATAAGTATGTTCTGTCCGAATGGTGCCCGAAAAGTTTTATTAGTGCTATCAAACAAAATTTTTCGCTTAGTAATCTAAGATTTCTACTTTCTTTTTCTTTTTAGGTCTTATTTCTAATTGAATAGGTGACTGATTTATCTCTTCACCTAAATCTTCTCCAATAATATTCTTAGAATCGTCTTCTATTTCTTTAGATTGTTGAGCTATTACATTATAATGTTTGTGCCGTTTGTCCCAAATAGTGTTATGATATTCTATCTCTCTCTTTAATAATTCATATAATTCTTTTGTGCGAATAATATTATCTTTAACAGAGTTTCTAAATTTATTACTTTTTATATATTCTAATAATTTTTTAGCTCTTTCGCTTAATTCTTTATCACTTAATTTTATAGAATAAAGTTGTATCAAATTTTTTCTTAAAACTTCTGCTAAATATGGAGCACCATAAGGATGAACTATTAAAATATCGTTTTCTACCCAAAAATGGGACTGCTTTTTATCGCATGCAAAAGTTACTAAGATACCATAAGTTGCGTCTCTTTTGATTACATCATTTTTTATTTGAGTGATATAATCTTTATTAAATTTCTCTGTTTTCTTACATTCATAAACGATACTTGCAATTTCCTTACCTTCACAAACAATATAATGAAGAATATCTCCTCCTTGTCCATGATGTTCTATTATATCGCTTGGGAATTTTGCTTTAAGTTCTTTAACTAATTCAATTTCAAAATCATGACCTGCATCTTGGGGGGTTCTCCCCTCTTTTAATCGTTTTTGTAATTCTTTAATTTGTTCATCTTTTAATCCTAATTCCTTTACTTTTTGTTCCAATATTTTATTAGTTACTTCAAATTTTTTCTTTTGTTTTTTCATACCTTCTTCTAATGCTACTTTTTTAGTCAAAATAATCTCTTGTTTTTGTTTTCGGAGAAGTTCAATTTTTTCTTTATTCAATTTCTCTATATCTTTTTTTGCTAATTTATTTGCTTCTTCTTGAGCTTTCTTTATGAACAAAGATTTTTGTTTTTCAAATTCTGTTTCAAATTTTTTCTTTAATTCTATTTGGTCTTTAGCTAATTTCTTTTTCTCTAATTCTAATTTTTCTCTTTCACTTTTAGCTATAGAAAGTTGTTTTTTTAATTCACTTTCAAATTTTTTCTTTTCTTCCCAAACCCCAACAATTTCATAATATCGGGTTTCAGTTAAAGTAGAATTACATAATGGACATCTGAATTCTTTATCTTCAATTTTAACCATTATATCTTCTTATAATCGTAATATTATAAACTAATGCTTTTAACAAAATAATTTATTCTAAGTTATTTACCATTCATAAGTCTTCTTTTTCTTGTCGTCTTTTTGGGGCTTGAGATGCTCGTATTCTTTTTCAGTTACTTCACTGCCGCCACGCCTGGCTATTTCTGAAGCTTCAAACGGATTTTCACGCCTGATTGCTGATTCTGTTTCCGGCCTCAAAGTTATATCTGGTCTTCTTGCTCCGGTTGTATAAATTCTTTCATCTTCTTCTGCCGGGCGAGCTGCATATATCGGCCTTTGGTCGACTGCAGTTGCTGGCCTGGGAACTGAAATTTCCTTAACTTGCTGAACTTGCTCTTCTTCATCTAAAGATTCAAGCACAGGAGCAGTCATCTGTCCGGTTGTTATAAATTCTCTAAATTCTTCTCTTTCTATTTCATTGATATTTTCTTCTAATTTTGATTCATCCATGCCCTGCAATTTTATTTCTTTTATTTTTGAAGGGATTTCTTTAATGTTTTTTATTTTTTCTTTTGCTTCTTTTTTCATATTTTTATAAGAGGCTCTGAATATTTAATTTTTTGTGATTTATTATAAGACCGGAGGGAATGAAGGCATATTATTCATTTTTTTGAAAAGGTCGTAAATCTTTCGGCATCTCCATCTTGCTTCTAAACAGGCTTGAGACCTTATTACTGATTCTTCGTAAGAATCTGGAGCAAGTAATCTAACAACTGGTTTTGCTTCTTTTTTTTCAGGCTCTTTATTTGAAGAGAATAAACCTGTAAATAAATCATCCGGCTCTTCTTTTTTCTCTGATTCTAAAACTTTTCCATAAAGAAGTTCATCTATATCATCCTGAATTTGCGCAAGGCTGTCATCAGTTGCGCCTTGAATATAGCTCATTAAATCTCCAATATCACTTTTCTCAATTTGGTCTTTTAATATTGCCAGTTCTTCTTCAGTTAAGGCATAGCTTGTAAATTTAATGTCTCCTCCTCCATTAAAGCTATAGCCTCCTTTGGGGTCTGTTCTTGCAGGGCCAGCACCATATTGAAATTCAATAATAATCACATTGTAATATTTTCTGAACTTCATTTTCTTAAAGACTTCTGGAAGGTCACCTTTTGCAATATCTCCAGAAGGGTTATATGCTTCTTTGCCTAATATAGTTAATTCAAAATAAATTGAGTTAAATGCTGTAACCATACTTGAATATTTAGGAGCCCTTTGTTCAAGTTCTCGTGCTGCATGAAGATAGGGCTTTATCCATCGCGCATATAGCTTCAATGCATTTATCTGGCTTTTGAGATAAACTTTTTCCAGTTCAAATCTTTTACTTAATTCGCGCTCTGATTCACTAATCCATTTGAAAAATTCTGCGAGTCTCTGTTCTAAAATACGAGTTACACGCTCATTTAAATCAAGCTCTTTTTTCATATGCTCCAGTGACTCAGATGCCATAAATGCGTCGATTAATGTTACAAATTGCGGAGGATTTCCGCTTAAAGCAAGGCCTTTAATGGAAGTATTACCTCTTTTTATGTCAACCTGATCCAGCCAGACCTGCTTCAAAGAAAGTAGTGCTAACTCTCTTTCTTTATGGTCTTTTGAATTATGCTTATTATATACCTCGAGGCGAATCTTAAATTCTTTTAGGTCATAAATTATATTTAATATGGAACGAATCACTGTATTTGCTGTTGCAAAGATTTTCATTGCTTCTTCCTGCATTCTTGATGCTCTTGCACCTAATTCTGCAAAATGGCCTGACCCGGCTGTTGAAACAAAATTATCAACTATTTTGTCAGGATAACTTCCAAATTCTCTTTCTATTAAATCAATAAGCGTGAAATAAATAGACTCCAAACTTTGCGATGAAATATTATATCTTAAAAGATGTTTCTCAATTGGATTTTTCAAGCCTTTTTTTTCAAATGCCCCGTACGCAAAACGTGAGCCCATAATATCTGTATAATCAGAATCAACTACTTCAGCCATTGCTGCTGCTTTGACATATACTTCTGCCTTATCTTTACTGTTTGGGTCTGATAATGTTTTCTTTACAAAATTCTTAACCTGTTCTCTTGGACTTGTTACTTCTCCCCCTTTTGCTACAAGCTTTTTACAATATATATCAGGAGATATTGCTGCGATTAATTTATGAATGTCTGCGACCATTTTGCTCTTTTTTAATATAGAATTATGGAATTATGTTTATTTAAAGTTATTTTATCCTATATATGAAAGCTCAAAGTCAGGCTTATTTGCATATTCTTTTCTTAATTCATGATTCCAGATATAGAAAACATAGCCTTTATGATACGAAATTTTGTGTATACTTTCCAGATAACTTATTATAACCTGAAATGTCTGCCACATAACTTTTTTTGGCAGGCTTTTGAAGATGCCTGTTTTTCGATATTTACCGCTCTCTTTTTCAATAAATCTCTCAACCATATGCACTGTTTGCAAGGTTGGAGACCTTACACAGGCTATTTTATACTGTTTTCTTTGCTTTTTTATCATTTTATAATATCAATTGATATTACTATTTAAACTTTTTGATGCTTAAAATCTGTTGTATTTTTTAGTAACAAAAACACTTAAAAAGCCAATTTTATATTTTAGTAGCAAGGAGAGCAAACAAAAATGGCAGCCAAAAAAGAAGAAAAAATAGACATGAAGTTCAATCTTAGCATGTACTGGAATTTTTTAAGAAAATACAAGCCAGTATTTGCTTTGATTCTAGCAATAGTCCTTATGGTGGAGGCTACTTCTGTTGCTGAAAAATACCTTTTCAAAGCTGTAATTGACAGAGGAACTGAATTTGCTGCAGGAGAGCTAGCAAGAGCAGGCTTTCTTAGTGCTCTCTCTTTTGTGGGGCTTGCATTTTTATGCTTAATAGGAATCAAATCTGCAGGAAAATGGGGCGAGAATCATTTTGTAAACAAGCTGGAAGCAGGCATAATTGCTGACCTGAAAAGAAAGTTTTTTAATCATTTAATTACATTGTCTGCAAAATTTCACACTTCTAATAAGACAGGAAGCCTGATTTCCAAAATAGCCAGAGGCGGAAATGCTGTTGAAAGAATGAGTGATGTTGTAATTTATAATGTTGCACCTTTAATCTTTCAGTTAATTGTTGTAGGGGGTTCTTTGGTTTATCTTAGTTGGGTTCCTGCTGTGGTAGTTGTGATAACAGTTATAGTCTTTACTTTGTACAGCTTGGTCATACAAAAATCTTCGCAGAAAGCAAATTTAATAGCTAATAATTCTGAAGATAGAGAAAAAGCTAATATCTCTGATGTTTTCACAAATATAGATTCTATAAAATATTTTGGAAAAGAACAGACTGTAAAAAGAAAGTTTTTCAAATTCAGTGAAATAACAAAAATTACTTTCTTAAAAGCTGGAAATTATTTCAGATGGCTTGATGCTGGACAAGGCGTTATTCTTGGGCTTGGGACATTTTTTTTATTGTATTTTCCATTGATGCAATTCTTAAACGGGCAGATAACAATTGGAACAATTGTTTTCATTTATGGTGTTTATGGAAGCTTGCTTGGACCAATGCTTAGCTTTGTGCACGGAATAAGAAATTATTATAGAGCAATGGCTGAATTTGATGCATTGTTCCGGTATGCAAAAGTTGAGAATGACATTGAAGACAAGCCCAATGCTAAAGAACTTAAAATAAAAGAGGGTAAAATTGAGTTCAGAAATGTTTCTTTTGCTTACAGAAATAAGAATATAATTTCTAATCTAAATTTGTCTATTAACAAAAATGAGAAAGTTGCACTTGTAGGGCATTCAGGATGCGGGAAATCTACTCTAATTAAGCTGCTTTACAGACTATATGACATTGATTCCGGAAAGATATTGATTGATGACAAAGATATTACAGACTTTAAACAAGAGTCTTTGAGAAGCGAGCTTAGCATTGTTCCGCAGGAATGTGTGCTTTTTGATGATACTATTTACAATAATATCAAATTTTCAAAACAGAATGCAACCCGAGAGGAAGTGCTAGCTGCAATTAAATTTGCGCAGTTGGACAAGATTATAAAGAGCTTTCCAAAGCAAGAAAATACAATTGTAGGAGAAAGGGGCGTAAAATTATCTGGTGGGGAAAAGCAGAGAGTTTCTATTGCAAGAGCGCTTTTAGCAAATAAAAAGATTCTTGTATTAGATGAAGCCACATCTTCGCTTGATTCTAAAACAGAGTACGAAATCCAGCAATCTTTGGCAAAGCTTCTTGAAAACAGAACTGCAATAATTATTGCACACAGACTTTCAACAATTATGAGAGCGGACAAAATCGTTGTGATTGACAAAGGAAGGATATTGCAGTTTGGAAAGCACAGAGATTTAATCAGAGAGCCAGGCCAGTATCAGAAACTCTGGAATCTGCAGAAAGGCGGGTATATTAAATAAAATTAAATAATGAAGATATTTGAATAAAATATGAACGAACAAGAAATAACAAAAAGACTTTACTCACAAATTAGTGCTCGTGAATGGAAACGGCTAGTAAAAGATGAAGCACACAGATTAGAATTAGACACCTCTCTGCATTTCCTTCAAAAATATCTGCCTAAACATGGTTTAATTTTAGATGCTGGCGGAGGACCTGGGAGATATACAATTGAATTAGCAAAACGAGGGTATGATGTTGTTCTTCTCGATTTAACTCCTGCAAATCTTGAACTTGCTAAAAAGAAAATTAGGCAATATGGTGTCAGGGACAAAGTTAGAGCAATCCAAGAAGGCTCGATAACTGATTTATCAATGTTTGATAATAATTCTTTTGATTCGGTAATATGCTTGGGCGGGCCATTATCTCATGTTGCACCTGAATCTCAAAGAAGAAAATCAGTATCAGAATTAATTAGAGTTGCTAAAGCTAATGCACCTATTTTTGTTTCAGTTATGGCAAAATTTGGGATAATGATGAATGCATTAAAAAGATGGCCTAAAGAAGTTAAAATGACAAAGCACTGGAATGAGTTAGCAAATGAAGGTGAAGATTATATGTGGCATGGAGGAGATGGTTATTGCCATTATTTTACTTTAACAGAACTTGAAGGGTTATTTAATAGCAAAACAAGAATAATTGAAAGAGTTGGATTAGAAGGACTTGCCTCTGTTATTACAGAAGATGTAAATAAACAATTTAAAGATGGACTGATAAAGAAAAATTGGCTTAACACTCATTATAAACTTTGCACTCATCCTTCAGTTGTCGATACAAGCCTGCATATGATGCTTGTTTGCAGGAAGAAATAGCAATATTTTTATAATAGATTTAAGTTGATTGTGCATGAAAAGAAGAGTATTTCTGATAACTGGAACAAGCTTTTTATTTATGGGATTTGTAATTCTGCTTAATTCTTTTCAGGGCATGACTGGCTTTGTTGTTTTTGACGGAGCTGATGTTAGTTTTGGCACTTATGCGGGATTGTGGTTTGTACTTGGTGGAATTTTATTATTATCTACTCCAAAAGCCAGAAGATCTTTACATCCTGCTTTAACCAATAAGGAATATTTTGAAAAAAGGGCTGATGAAATAACAAGTTGTAGAGGAGATGCTTGGGTGTATATTGGTGAAGCAGATGGAATATTAGATGAACTTAAAAGAAGAGGATATGAAATAGAACATGGAAAAAATATGATTGCAATACATCTTACAGGCATAAATGTACCAAGAGAAAGACATGCAAAAATTCAAAAGAAGCATGGTCTGGAAAAGCACATATTGATAACAAGTGATCCTTATGATCTCCGGGTAAGGCAGGTAGGAATTAGAGAAAAAGACAACAGAATAGAAAGAGTTTATTCTGAATATTACGCTCCTGAAGAACATAGTTTAGAGACAGGAACAAACTATACAGATACAATAGAAGTTGTAAACACAGGCAAAGTTAAGAAGTCTAAATCACGAACGCTTTAGGTGACAGGCGAGCAACAATCTTAACATAATCTTTGATTTGCGGCTCAATATCCTTTAGTCTTCGATAACATTCTGGCCTTTCTGTTAGAATAAAGTCATCAGATATATACTGAGGAATAATTATTTTTTGCCTTATGTCTGTTGAATCGAAAGAAACTTGTTTTGCATCTTTTCTTGAAATGACCCTTCCAGTGCCATGGCAAATAGACCATTCTAAATCAGATATTGCGGGCTTTGGCTTTACGACTAATGCTTCACCAGCCATAGAAGAAGGAATAACCCCAATGTCATTAGGATTTTGCAGTTTCATAGCTCCCTTGCGGTATGTAATATTCTGGCAATCAACTTCCACGGAATTGTGAACCTGTTCATTTAAACAAATCAAATCTTTCCCTGTAATTTCTGCAACATATTCTTTTAACATAAAAAATAATTTGCTTCTATTTAGTTCGGCATACTCTTTTGCCTTATTATAAGCGTTAAGATAATCAACACCTACTAAACATGAATTAAAAACTTCAACACCTTTTTGTCTGCTGCCTGTATGAATCAAAACCACATTATCACCTTCCTTTAAAAGTGGAACTTCACTATTAACCGCCCCATAGAACATAATAAAATGATTACCAGAACCCAAACTTCCCAGGATATTGGTTGCTAGTTGAAAGTCACCTGAAACCTGATAGGCTATTTGTTTAAGTTCGTCTCCGCCCACAGGATTATCAAATTTTGCAAAAAGCATTCCACAACCTATGTCTGGTCCGAGATATTCAGGGGAAGGTACATGATTATTTTTATCGAAAACCGCAACTGTTCCAACTGGAAGACGCCCTCTGCTTGGGCTATAATCTGGAAGGATTATTAATTTTTTTAAACCCGTGTCTCTAAATCTATAGGGTATAAATGGCCTTCCCGATGCATTAATTACAATAGGCTTGTTATGTTCGTTATTTTCCATTTTGTATTATGAGTAACTCTAAATATAAGAATTTACTTTTAAAGTTATCTATTGTAACTACTTTAAAGTTATGTCTAATATGATTTAATATACAAGCAGGTTTAAATAAATTATCTTATTTAAGATTTTATGAGATTTAGAAAAGAGGAAGGGGTTGATTTAATTGATTTTACAAGGCTGCAAAAACAAGGCATATTAAAGAAAGTTGCAGACAAAGACAGAGAAGCAAACTCAAATATAGATATAGTTGACCTTAGGCCGAAAGCTTCCAGCCAGACTAATTCTGATGAAGGTATTTCTGCACTAAGTTTCTTAAGCAATCTTGCCAGCGCCAGCAATGAAAATTCGGCTTCAAGCCAAGCTTCAGGATTTGATAGGGGACTGGAAGAGAAGAAAAAAAGGCTTGCAGAGTTTAGCAATATGAAAGTAAGCATTGAAAATTTAGAATATAAAATGGACAGGTTTCTTGAAAGAATTGAGCAAATAGAATTTAAGATAATTGAATTTGAAAAAAAGGTAGAACTTAAATAATCATTTGAATTGAAAAAAATATGAAAGATTTGGAAAATGAAATTACTGCTTATGCGCTGAAAAATGCAATTGAGTTTGGAAAAGCTGATGCTGGAAGAATATTGCCAAAACTTTTCCAGCACGGGCTTGAGAAAGATGAAATTAAGGAAATAATGCCTGTAATTCAGAGCAGTGTAAAAAAAATTAATTCTATGAAGCCTGAAGAAAGAGCCAAGCTATTTTCTGAATATGAAAAATATGTAAAAGTGAAAGAGGAGAAAGAAAAAGACCTTCCTGAACTGCCTCATGCTGGCAAAAAAATGGTATTTAGGCTTGCTCCTTATCCATCTGGAGCATTGCATATAGGAAATGCCAAAACATATTTGATTAATGCACTCTACGCTGAAAAATATAATGCTAAAATTCTTTTTGTTATTGATGATACTATCGGAAGCGAAGAAAAACAAATTGCCAAAGAGGCTTACAAATTAATCCCTGAAGCATTTGATTGGCTGAAAGTAAAATATGAAAAGCCAATAATTTACAAATCAGATAGATTGGAAATTTATTATAAATATGGAGAAGAATTAATAAAAAAAGGCAAAGCTTATGTTGATTTTACACCTTCTGAAAAGATGAGGGAAATGAGAGCAAAAGGAATAGAAAGCCCTGACAGGCAATTCCCTCTAAAAATTCAACTTGAAAGATGGAAAGAGATGTTTAAGTTAAAAGAGGGAGAAGCTGTATTGAGAATTAAAACAAGCATGACACATCCTAATCCAGCATTTAGAGATAGAGTTTTATTCAAGATAACTGACAGGAAACATCCAAGAGTTGGAACCAAATACAGAGTCTGGCCCACATTAGAAATGAGCTGGGCAATTGATGACCATTTGCTTGGCATTACCCATATAATACGAGGAAATGACCTAAGAATTGAAACAGACATGGAGAAATATATATGGGATATTTTCAAGTGGAAGCATCCTGAAATTATTCATGTAAGCTTAGTAAAATTAGACGGAGTTGGGGCTAAGATTTCAAAATCCAAAGCACAAAAAGAAGTTAAATCCGGAGAATTCATTGGATGGGATGACCCGAGAACCTGGAGCATTCAAAGTTTAAAAAGGCGGGGATTTAATCCTGAGGCAATCAAAGAGTTTGTTAAAGAAATTGGATTGAATACGCAAGATATAACTGTGCCGATTGACATTTTATATGCTATAAACAGGCGAATGATTGACGCTGAAAGCAATAGATACTCATTTATACAAGACCCTATTGAGCTAAAAATAAAGAATAAATTAGATACAAGAGAGGTGTTTGTGCCAATTCATCCTGATAAAAAAGATATGAGGCAGTTGCTTATTGACAAGCTATTTGCTTCAAAAGCAGATTTAGAAAAATACAAAGGAAAAGAGACAAGGCTTATTCATCTTTATAATATAAAAGTTGAAAGCAAAGACGGCAGTGCAAAGGTAACTACTATTGACAATAAAGATATACATAAAATAAACTGGGTTTCGGATTTTGTTGAAACAAGAATTTTGATGCCTGATGGAACATGGATAGAAGGAATTGCAGAATCGAGCATTAAAGAACTGAAAAATGGAGAAAGAATACAGTTTGAAAGATTTGGATTTGCAAGGTTTGATAATAAAAGAAGTGAGAATGAAAAAGGAATTTATGAATTTTGGTTTGCGCATAAATAAACTTACGATAACAGAAAGCTATTTAAACAAGAAAATAATATTAATTGTATATTGTTACAATTAAAAAGAGATGAAAGGAGGTAAAAGAAAATGATGCTTAAAGGCAAAAAAGGATTGAGTGATGTTGTTACCACTGTTCTTATTATCCTCTTAGTGCTTGCTGCAGTGATAATTGTATGGAGCTTTGTTAAGCCTCTTATTTTAGGCGGAGGAGAGACAATTGCTACAACTGCTGATTGCATAAAAGTTGATTTACAGCCAATTAGTTGCGTTTACAATGTAACGACAGACATCGCAACAGTACAAGTTAAAAGAACTGGCGGCGAGGTGAATCTAAAAGCTATAAAATTAATTTCACAAACACTCGGCGGGGAGATTAAAACAAGTTCAAATACATCAGTACTAGGCGTATTAGAGACTAAAACATATACATACAGCTCTAGTGAGAATATAACTCAAGTAAGTGTTGGTGCATTGCTTGCGGGTGATAGTGGAAAAGAAGTAGGATGCAGTGAGTCAACTGTAAAAGTCACTTGTACTAATATATAAACTAAATAATTTTTAAATTTTTAATTTTTAAAATATAAATTTAAATAGAAAGGAAATTTATTTCTATTATGATAGAGGTTGAAGCAAAAGTTAAAATTTCCAGCCCTGATGAGTTCAGAAAAAAGATAAAGCTGATTGGAAAATATAAAGGGAAAGAAAAGAAAGTAGATGATTATTATACAATTGAAGAACTGAACCAGTATCCTAAGAAAAGCCTTAGGATAAGAAGACGAAAGGGATTTTATGAAATCAACTTTAAACAACGAGTGTCATATGACCATTCTGTATATGCAAAAAAAGAAGTAGAATTTAAGGTCAGCAACCTTGATGGATTTTTGAATTTAATAAAAGATTTTGGATTCAAAAAATGGCTAAGAAAAGAGAAAAAAACAGAGCTTTATCAGATTAATAAAAATTTTCATATAGAGATAAATAATGTCAAGCATTTAGGCTGGTTTCTGGAAGTTGAATATCTCTGCGAGATGAAAGATATTGCCAAAGCGAGGAAAAAAGTTTTGGAAGTTATAAAAAGATTAGGAATAGGCGAAAAAGAACTTGTTAAAGAGGGATATACCAGAATGCTTTGGAAAAAGAAATTAAAATAGAATTATTTTTTATTTGATTTTGCTTTCTTTGCTGAATCTTTTGCCGGTTTTTTGCTTAATTCTTCTTCAGATTTCTGCTTTTCTTTTTCTATTTGTTTCTGCAATTCAGCTAATTTTTTTATTTTTTCCTTAAGGTCATTGGCGTTTATTTCTGCTCCGTTACCTACAACTTCATCATTTCCTACTTCTGCTCCGCCAGTATTTCCCTGGTCCTGCATAGGCAATCCCTGTCCAACAGGCATTTTTTTAATCAAGTCCATCATTGAAGATTTTTCCATTTTCAGAACTGTTTTCGACTCATCTTCTACATGAGCCCTAAGAATTTCCATGCCTGAAAGAATGCAGCTTAGGTTCCATATTTTTTTGCCATTAATATTCTGGATAATTGCAATTATTTTTTTGATATCTTCTGTCATGGACCTGTTTTTCATCTCATCCAGAAGAATTCCGGGCAAAGCATCTAAATCTATTTTTGTCTTTAAGTCTAACTCTTCTGGAACCTTCCCACCCATGGTGTGGACAAGCTGCATGTTAACACCGCCATCCAGAGTAAAAGCAGCAATTTTCTTTTCAGAAGGAACATAAAAGTCAATTTGGTGAATGTTTTTGCCAAATTCCAAGTCCAAGATAAAAAATCCCGCAACCATGAAAGCATTATCATACTTATTCTTAAATTCTTTATACTTTGGAGAATTATTCAATTTTTCTATGTATGGTTTTATTTTCATCTTTTTATGTCAAGATGCTTGACGAAAACCACATCTTTAAAGATGTGGTTGCATCTTGAGCATCCAAAAGTCCTAAACAAACTCAAGGACTTTTTGATTATAAATAATATTGCTGGGAGTTTATAAGCCTTTAGATTCTTTTATCTATTTTTTCTTTTAATTCAAGCACAAATTTCTTTAATTTAACGCCAAATTGAGGCTTATTGCCTCTTTCCCTGATTGCAAGTGTATTTGATTTTTCTTCTTTATCTCCGATTACAATAATTAAAGGTATTTTTTGCAATTCTGCATCCCTGATTTTTTCATTAATTGTTGTATCCCTAAAATCTGAATCTATTCTTATATTAATCAGCTTTTTTAATTCTTCAATTAATTTTTCTGATGCTTTCGTATTTCTGTCTGTAAAATTTATGACCCTAACTTGAATTGGCGAAAGCCAGACTGGAAGAGCACCCTGAGTTTTTTCTAAAAGATATGCCATAGTTCTTTCTATACAGCCTACTGCAGACCTATGTATAATCATCGGTCTTTTTGCTTTATTATCTTTATCTGTGTAGGTCATGTCAAATCTTTCTGGAAGGGCAAAATCTATCTGTATTGTTATTAATGTGTCTTCTTTTCCAAATACATTCTCGTATTGTATATCTAACTTTGGCCCGTAGAAAGCAGCCTCACCTTCTGCTTCAACATATTTTAATTTAAGCTTATCAAGAATCTTTTTCATTGATTTCTGAGAGCCTTCCCATGCTAGCGGATTATCTATATATTTTTCTTTATTTTTTGGGTCCCATTTTGAAAATCTATACCAGACCTTTTCTATTCCAAAAGATTTCATCATATACTTTACCAAATCTAAAACTCCTGCAAATTCTTCTTCTAATTGTTCTGGCCTGCAGATAATATGGGCGTCTGACAGGGTAAATTGCCTTAACCTTGTTAATCCCATTAATTCTCCGGATTTTTCCTGCCTGAATAAATTAGAAATCTCTGCATACCTTAACGGCAATTCTTTATAACTTCTTGGCTTGCTTTTGTAGATTATAAACTGAAATGGACAAGTCATTGGACGAAGCGCAAATTCTTCTTTGCCAGTCTTTAATATGAACATTGAATCTTTATAATGCTGCCAATGCCCTGAAATTTTGTATAAATCGCTCTTTGCTAATACTGGAGTTGATGTATGCTGATAACCTCTTTTTAGTTCTTCATCTATAACAAATCTTTCTATTTCTCTTTTGATTGTAGCCCCTTTTGGCGTTAGTAATGGAAGCCCTGAGCCAACTACTTCACTTGAAACATATAGCTCCAGTTCTTTGCCAAGTTCAGCATTACTTTTTAGGCCATTTTTGCCTTTTTCAAAACTCATTTTTACTTTTGATATCTTGTTAATTAGGGCTTTTCTCATTTCTTCAGTAAATACTTCTTTATTTTCTGTAACTTTTCCCTGCTCTAATCTAAATTCCTTTGACAATTCTGAAAGAGGATGGCCTTTGCATTTTAATTCAAATTCTTTATAATAACCAAAAGGCGCTCGTGTAACTTCCAAGCCTTCTTTTGAAAGCGTAGTTTCTATAACTGTTAAGTACTCTAGAGCTGTATCTGGATTTGCTAAATTCGAAGACAAGTGTGCATAAGGATAAAGAACAATTCTTTTTGATTTTACCTCATTTGCTGTTTTGACTACAGATTTTATCATCTGATTGAGGATTTCATCATTGTCGCCGTTTTCTACTGCAGTCAGAACTACAAGGCAGTCTTTTACCTCTCTAGACTCTTTGTTTTTCAGCTCTTCTGGATTCTTTATTGCTTTTTGAATTGGCTTGAATCTTATATAATCACAGTGCAAAGTAAGTATTTTCATGCTTTAGCATGGCTAAGGGCATTTTTAAATTTTTATTTCTATAAATTCAAGAACTAACTTCTTAGAATTGTGATAAGAATAGCAAGAAGAAGTATCAGAACTAAAAGGCTGAAGACAAATAGTATTAAACTGTAATTTATTGAGCCTGAAGATACCTTTGAGATGCTGATTTGTGTATCATTCTGAGCATTATCATACTTATTCTGTGCAAGATTTTGTACAGATGCATCAATTGTTGAATCTAATGGAATATAATTTGTATCGCTACTTGAACTTGCAGTTGAGGATTTTTTATTTGTCTTCTGAGAATCTATTACTCCATTTGAATTTATATTTCCATTTGAGTCTTTTGTATAAATTTTTATTGTATATTCTGTATTTGATTTAAGATTTGACCATGTAAATGTATCAGAATTTATAGCTGTAATAAATATGTTATCAATGTAAATCAAACTCTCTGAAAAATCTGCATCAGATGGGTTTATCCATTTCCAAGTGATATAGCTATATGACTTTGCAAAAAGATGCAAATCTGTTACAGGCGATGGAGGGGTTGTGTCTGTAATATTAGTATTATTTCCATCTGTTTGATTTGCAATTATTTTAAAGTATATTAAAGGAGTTATCCCTGTATTATTCAGCGAATCTTTACAGATTATATTTGCTGAATAATTTCCTGCTGAAAGATTAAGGTCTAGTGTGTTTTCTGTTATCTTGCTTATATTTGAAACAGGATGAAGATTTCCTGAAATATTAATTGAACATGAAGATATTTCAGAAGCGTCATTTACTGTAAAGATAAATTTGATTAACTTTAATATATCAAATATCGAACCTGATTGAGGATGAATTAATCTGATTATTGGAGGCAAAGTATCTGTAAAGCCCTCATCAATTTGCCCATTGCAGTTATTATCTATACCATTCTGAATTTCAACTGCATTTGGATGTACTAAAGGATTAGAATCATTGCAGTCTATTCCGTTTGACAAATTAGCAACATAGCCAGGAGGAAGAGTGTCATTTGAGGGAATGTTTATTATTAATTCTCCTACTCCAAATCCATCTTTATCATTATCAATATAACCGTTTAGATATTGCCAGACATTTGGGTTTGTGTCATTGATATCTGTTTCATTGTTGTGCCCGTCTCCATCTTTATCAATAAAACTAAATGGAACTAAAACAGCATATGTGGACCAATAAGGCCTTTTATGATTGTTTGCCTTTCCTGTTGAAATAAAATACCATGAATCATTTTGCTTATGAACGCCTACTGTATTTGATGTAAAATCTTGTGAACTATGCATCTGGCCAACCCATTCATCATGCCATTCTCCTGCTAAAGGCAATGGCAAAGGACTTCCATTCCACTCTGAGACAGATGAGATTTCGCAAAACAAATCGTATGAGCTGTCATTATTTGTGCTTAATGTGCATACATAGCCTTTAGGATGAATTATAGTATAACTTGTAGGCGAATTTTTATTAGGCCCATAATCTGCTGCAGTTGCAACTGAAGTCAAAACAAGTGCAAGCAATGCTGCTGAAACAGCGAAAATCAAGCTGGAATATAACTTTTTCATAATTTTGATATTAGGAATATATTTATAAATCTTACTATTTGTTGTTATTTAAAAATGGTTATACTTTTGTTATTAGTGGCTAATAATGCTGATTAGAAAGTTTTAAATAATACTATTAATCAGGGGTTACATGACAAGAAATGGAAGCATTGGAGGATTAATACTAGTTGGTGTTGCAGCAATAGCTCCATTAGCTTTTTATTTGTCTCTTATCGGAGAGCCAAAAGCTGAAAAATATGGCCATTTAGATGTTTATAACAAAGCAGTTGCATCAAGACAGGAATCTTCGAATAGAAGCAGACTTGAACAAAGGGCTGAAGTTGAACGAGATTCAGAAATAGATTGGAGCACTGGAGAAATTAAAAATCAAACGAGAACTATATCTCAAAGAGGGCTAAGTTTAATCCAAAGATATGAAGGATTCTCTTCTACTGTTTATAGATGCCCTGCAGGCAGGAGAACTATTGGATACGGTCATATGTTAACACCTGGCGAAAATTTTACAAGAATGTCGCAAGAAGAAGCTCAAAATCTATTACGGCAAGATGTGCAATCTGCAGAAAATGTTATACAAAGATATGTTACAGTTAAATTGACACAAGGACAATATGATGCTCTCTGCAGTTTTATTTATAATCTTGGTGAAGGAAATTTCAGAAATAGCACTTTACTTAGAAGGATAAATGCAGGCAATTTTGATGAAGCCGCAAATGAATTTTCAAGATGGATAAAGGCTAATGGACTGGTTCTTAAAGGCCTTCAAACAAGAAGAGCAGAAGAAAGGAATTTATTTTTGAATTAGTTATTTTTTAAAATAAACTTATCCAATTGATTTTTTGCCTGTTCTTTCCTTTTTTGATGTTCTTTTAAGAAAGCATTAACTTTTTCTATGAGAATTGACTTTAATTCTGATGTGAGCATCTTACCTGATTTATAGTCATCATGGATTTTTTGAAGCTTTTTATCATCTGGCTCAAAAAATATTCTTAAGTATTGGAATGAAACATCAATATCTGGATTTCCACCTAATTTTCTATGTTCTTCAATTGTATCTCTTCCGCCTGAAAAAGCATATTTCTTTATCTTTTTTTCAACTTCTTCGGGCAAATCTGAAAGAAATATGCTTCCGCCTTTTGAAGAGCTCATTTTAGGGTCACCGTATAGAGAAGGGATAAATTTTGCATGAAGTGCAGCGGGTTTTTCCAGTCCGAAATCCTGTGCAATGTCTCGTGTTAAACGTATAAATGGGTCTTGGTCTATTCCTACTGGCACAACTGAAATATGCTTTTTATTTGTATAAAACTGCGGAAATAAAATATGAGCTGCCTGCATTGCTGGATAAAAGCTCCAGCCAACATTGTTCTCTGGTTTTAATCCAAAAGCT
The DNA here is from genome assembly GCA_964365855.1 of Candidatus Woesearchaeota archaeon. GTDB lineage: Archaea > Nanobdellota > Nanobdellia > Pacearchaeales > GW2011-AR1 > CAYIRC01. Next base: position 54,448 of record CAYIRC010000002.1, on the reverse strand, counting down.
GCTTTAGCTGTTGAATAAGTAATTCTCTTTGCAATTTTAGCTGCATATTTATAAATATCTGTGTAGACAAAATCTTCAAAAATGAATGTCTTGCCAGGCTTGAATCCAAGAGCAATTAAATCAAGAATATTATCTTTTGAATATTCTAATGATTTTTCAAATGTCAAATTTTCTTTAACATAAAATTTTTCATCATCTGAAATTGGGATAAATACATCGCAGTCAAACTGCTCCTGCAGGGATTTTGCAACTAAAAAGGGAACAAGATGGCCTAGATGCATTCTTTCTGAAGGGCCTCTTCCAGTAATAATTGAAACTTTATCTTTTTTTTCATAAGCGTCAAGCCATTTATCAAAATCCCTATGTGAAAAATAAATTCCTCTTCTCAAGATAGGATGGGCTTTATCAAGTTTCTTCTTTATTTTATCAGAGATAAAAGTTGTTCCAAATTCTTTAACAAGCTTGCTATAATCAACTTCTCCTGAAATATTCCAGGGGGTGACTTTAAAGTTCTCCTTTTTCGCCATGAGACTATTTATTTATTAGAATTTATAAAATAATCTATTTGATATATTTGAGAAAACCTTATAAAACCAGTTAATTTTAATTTGGCATGATAAATTTCAGAGCAGCACCTGAACAAATCATTTCTTTTTTTGTGCCTTATCAGATATGCCTCTGGATACAATGCATTTTGATAGAAAAAGTTTAAATTAAATTTATATAATTATGGTTTAATAAGGTTTATATATGAAAAATGTTTTGAAGAATTATGAAAATAGGGGTGTTATTTATAATTATTACTGCAGGCTTATTTCTAGCATCCTCTGTGTCTGCTGAATTATTAATTGAACAACCGAGCTATACATACAATATTGGAGATGAGTTTAATATCAGCGTGACAGTAAATTCTTTAACAAATACAGATGATTTTTTCCTTGCCAAACTAGTATGCAATTCCGGAGAAAAAGATATATACAAATCTCCGGAAAGCATTAAAGCAGGCGAGCAAAAAACAGTTTTTATTTCTGCTAGATTGAGAGAATTTTTAACAGACAACTTCACTGGAGAGTGCTATGTTAAAGCAGATTATGGAAGTGATGAAGCAATAAGCCAGAAGTTTTATATAACCAATGAAGTAGAAATTAATTTAGAAATTAATGGTGCATTATTTAATCCGGGAGAAGTAGTTAGAATTTCTGGGGAGGCGATTAAAAAAAATGGGCAGTTGCTAAATGGATTTGTTCAATTAAGCGTTTCTGAACTAAATTTTAGTGTTTATTTGCCTATTAGTAAAGGAAAATTTAGCTTTAACTTTACAATACCTGAATATTCTTATGCAAGAACTTATAACATAATTGCTAATGCATATGAAAAAGACAGCTCTGGCGAGATTATCAATGAAGGAAATGCTACAGCATCTATTCGAGTCAAGCAAATAGCACGAAAGATTGATTTGGAATTTAGTTTACTAACAATAAAGCCTGGCGATGATTTAGCTTATACTATAAGATTATACGACCAGGCTGGTGAAGATTTTAAGGGTGATGCAAGTGTTATAGTCTACAAACCAGATAAATCTGTATTCCAAAAAAAACTTGTTAAAGCTGGTGAGCCCAATACAATAAAAACAACTTATAACTCTACACCAGACTACTGGAAAATAGAAGCAAAGGCTTATGATTTGACTAAAGAAAAAGGATTTTATATAGAAAAAGCTGAAAGTGCCTCATTTGACTTGGTTAATCGGTCACTGATTGTGACTAATACTGGAAATGTGCCTTATAATAGACTTATTGAGGTTTCGATAGGAGATATTAATGAACTTAAAGAAATAAAGCTAGAGTTAGGCCAGACAAAACAGTATAAATTATCTGCACCAAAAGGAGAATATGAAGTTTCTATAAAAGATGGAAGCAAGGCTGAGGCTCTTGGGATGGCATCATTAACCGGAGGAGCTATTTCAGTTGGAGATGTTACCGGCCTTATAAAAAGTAATTCTTTAATATTTGCCTGGGTAGCTTTAATTATAATTTTACTATTGATTATATTGCTTTATTATAGAAAGATAAGAAAAAAAAGTTATTTTGGCCAAACTCCAAAACTTCTAGCTCCTATTAAAATTGTAAGCGCTCCAAAAATTAATGCTGATAATGCTATGGCAGATAAAGGAGAAAGGGAAGAAGCTGTGATGATTGCTTTAAACATAAAAAATTATGATATTCTTACAAAAAATGACCCAGACATTGATACAGCTATTAACAATGTGTTATACAAAGCAAAAGAAGCTAAGGCTAAAATATATCTTAATGGCGATTATAGAATTATGATATTTTCACATCTTCTAACAGGAGAAGATGACAATAATATACGAGCTGTTAATGTTGCAAAAGATATACAAGCATCTTTGAGTGACCAGGCGCTGGTGAAGAAGATGAAATTTGGAATTGGAATTCACTCTGGCGAGATTATTGTTGAGATTAAAGAAGGTAAATTCAAACTTACCTCAATTGGAAATATTATTCCTGCTGTAAAGAAAATAGCAGAGTATTCTAATTCCGATATATTAATGTCGGAAAAAATGCATAGAAGAGTTATGGGAGCTGTGCAAGCTGAAAGGCTTTCTAATTTACCTATATGGAGAATAAAAAAAATAGCAAATAGAGATGAGAATACACAGTTTATTGATAATTTTCTAAAGCGGCAGCGAAGGTAAGATGGGTGTATTAATAAGAAAACAAAGAGGAATGTATGTTTTTACAGGTATTGCCTGGCTTGCAGTTATTGTGCTTATAGTTTCTCTTGGCAGTGCTTTTGTAGACACAATATGGTCTGTCTACATGCAGAGCTTGTTCAAGAATATCGCTTTGGTCAGTTTTTTTTCAGCTTTTCTTACAATAATAGCTTTCTTAGGATTTTTTATATTAGTGCCCATTATTGAGAGGACTAACAAGTCTAAACTTTATATCTGTTCCTTAGTGCTGATTGGAATAACCTATGTTCTTTTCGCATTAAACAAAAATATTTTTATTTTTACTGCACTTGCATTGATATTAACACTGCTGACAAGCTTAAAGATTACTTCTTTTGGAATAATAATAAGGGATAAATCAAGAGCAGAGAATTTATCTAGAAATGAAGGATTAATGTATACTTTCTTAAATATTGCATGGGTTATTGGCCCTTTAATCGCAGGATATGTATCCGAAGCTTATGGCATTCATTTGATATTCCTATTAGCAGCTATTTTTATATTGATTGCAGGCTTTATATTCAAAATTTCAAAAGTTAATGACAGCCATGTAAGCAAAAAGATTGATACAAATGTTATCCAGAATTTCCGCAATTTTTTCAAAGATAAGAATAGAACAAAAGCATATATTATCGGCGGGGGGATATATCTTTGGCTGATTTTAATTTATTTATACATGCCTTTGTTTATCCTTGATAATGGACTGAATAATTTATGGATTGGCTATTTCTTATTCGCCTTTTCAGTGCCACTAATAATATTTGAGTATGGAGCTTCAAAATTAGCTGGAAAAATTGGGTTTAAAAGCATGTTCAAGATAGGATTTTTTATCCTATTTGCTTCTGCGGTTCTATCCTTTTTACTAGAGGATGTTTATGCAGTTATGGGAATTCTAGTTGCTGGAGCAATAGGGGCAGCAATACTTGAGCCTACAATAGAAGCCTATTTCTTTGATGTCCTGAAGACAAAAGATGAAGAAGCTGAATATTACGGGCCATATAATACTACTATTGATGTCAGCCAATTTCTTGGCAAAGCCCTCGCTGGATTAATACTATTGTTCTTGCCATTTAAGTTCATCTTTTTGTTTTTTGCTTTATTCATGTTTGCATACTTCTTGTTCTCATTTAGAATCAAAGAGATTAAAGAGTGCTTGCGGAAGAAAACCTGTAAGAAATAAATTTAGTTTTATACATATAATTATAAATAGAACTTTACAAAAATAAATATGACTAGAGAACATGTAGGGTTAATAACTATTGATGTTGAAAAGGATTTAAGAGATGGCAGAAGTGTTTCTACTCAAATGAGGATGGTTCCTGTGCCAGAAGGATCTGTAACGCCACATGTTATTCAAAGTAACAAAGCTTATAATGATGCAATAAGAAGGGTATACAGCCTTCTTAGCATGGTAAGCCCTGAGGATCCTGAACAAGTAAGAGCATTTAAAGAAGGTTTAAAGAATTATGTTGAATCTTTGGATAGGTAATTAACTATTTTATCAAGAAATTCTTTTTGAGCTGAGTTGATTTTATTTTTTGCTACTTCTATTTTAAAGAAAGAGGCTTTATCGATTTCTGGAACTTTGGAGAATGAGAGATGTAAATAGCGGATTTGTTCTATATTCTAAAAGATAATTAATAAACTTTTTATATTTGTGATTATTTAAAAATTATGGCACTACATTCTTTGCTTGTCAGGTCATTCGAATGTATATATTTTTCAATAAAAATATTAATAAGCATATAAAATATGAAATTAAAATGGATGAAAAAGGCCTTAGTGAAAAAGAACAGATTTTTAGTGCATTTCGACAAACTCGGGTTGCTTTATCAACGAGATTAGAAAATTCTGATGCAGGGATTCCATTACAGGATTCTGTTAAAATAGTAACTGACTCTGTAAAAGAAGGAGTTAGATATGCTGAAGAAAGATTTGCAGGAGAATTTCAAGGACCTTCAAAACCTTTTGCAGAAGTAGGAAGAAGTATAATTAGCCATATAAGAACAGCAACTGAGGGTATATTACCTTGGGTTACAGGCAAACAATATAGGGAATATTTGGAGCTTGTTAGAGAAGATTTACAGCATTTAGAGCAGGCAGAGCAAATGCTTGTAAGATATGCAAAATAAATTACATTCTTTCCAATTTTCTAATCCTATCATCTATATCTGGGTGCGTGCTAAACAGGGTTTGCATTTTTTTCTTAAATGGGTCTGAAATGAAAAGCGGGGCTACTGCTTTAGGGTATTTTTCCTTGTCTTCCGGAGTTATGTGCTCATTTTTTATCTTTTTTAATGCGTTTGCCAATCCAAGCGGATAACGGGTGAATTTAACGCCTGTTGCATCAGCTCCATATTCCCTCTTTCTTGAAATTGCTAACTGGACTAACTGTGCAGCTATTGGAGCTAAAATTGCTGCAATTAATGCTATTATTACTATTATTCCGCTGCCTTTATTATCTTTCTTTCCTCCACTATACCACATACTTCTTAAAAAAATCTGAGCTACTATTGAAATCATTCCGACTAAAACAGCTGTTAGAGTCATGAATCTTATATCAAGATTTGCAATATGAGACATTTCATGAGCAATAACTCCTTCTAGCTCCTGCTTGTTTAATTTTTCTAAAGCTCCGGTTGTAACGCAAATAACTGCTGTTTGTGGATTTCTTCCTGAAGCAAAAGCGTTTATTTCATTTGAATTCATAACATATATTTTTGGCATTGGCAAGCCTGAAGCCAGTGACATGTTTTCAACTGTATTAAATAATTGCGGGAGTTGCTGCCGAGTTGCTGGCTTTGCGCCTACAGATGCAAGAGCAATTTTGTCAGAATTAAAATAGCTTATTAAGATGTAAATAATTGAAGTGAATGCAGCTATAATCATTATAAAAATAAATGAAGCAGGGTCAGATACAAGAGAAATTATATACCCTAAGATTAAGAAAAATATGAAAATTACCGCTATTAAGATGAAAGATTTCAATTTGTTGCTAGTTATCTGGTCTTCAAAAGAGAGCCTTTCTGCCATGCTTCTATGAATTATCGAGGGTATTTATATTTTTTGAATACATAATTTTATATTGATAAAATACTTGTGTTGTGCATGAATTATTTAAGCGGCAAGGAAGAAAGTGAGGCAGTTGAATTTATTAGGATGGCTACTGAAGCAGCCCTAAACTCAACATGCAGGAGAGCAAGATGCGGATGCGTTATTATAAAAGATGGCGAAGTGATTGGAAAAGGGTTTAATTCTCCGCCTTTTGACAAAGAAACCCAGAGAAGATGTTTTGCTTCAAAAGACTCTTATCACAAAAAAGTTACGGACAAAACATGCTGTGTGCATGCAGAACAAAGAGCAATTATGGATGCTTTGAGAAAAAATCCTGATAAAATTGCAGGGTCTACATTATATTTTTCAAGAATTGATGAAAATGGCAATCCATTTGCAGCTGAAAAGCCTTATTGCACAATCTGCAGTAAGATGACTCTTGATGCAAGAATCAAAGAATTCGTGCTGTTGCATGACAAAGGCATCTGTGTCTATGACACTGAAGAATACAATGATATTTTTTATGGGTATAATGAAGAATAATTAAGTTGTTACTGGCGAATGGGCCAAAAAATTTATATAGAAATTGTCTTATTAGAATAGAGTAAAAAGGAGAAAAGATGATTCAAAAACTTTTATCAATAAGTAAAGCATCGGAATGGGCAACAGGTTATTTGGATAGACCAGTAACACCTTCTAATATAAGCTATTTGATACAATATGCTAAGATAAAAAAATATTTAGATGAACAGAAAAAGATTCAAATTAATTTAGAAGAATTGAAAGAGTATTATGACAAAAATTTGACAAACAAGCAGGAATCTTGGAAGAGCAAACTTGGCAATGACTTAAATTGGGGTTTATCTTTTTCTCATTTAAGAGAATCTGATACTACAAAGCATGTTCATAGATTGCATCCTTATAAAGGAAAATTTATTCCTCAATTAGTAGAATACTTTTTGGATACTCATTTGAATGATTATAAAAAAGAGGTTTTTTTTAAGCCCGGAGATATAATCTTAGACCCTTTTATGGGAAGCGGGACAACTTTGGTACAATCTTCTGAATTGGGCTTAAATTCAATTGGAATAGATATATCTGACTTTAATTGCTTAATTTCTAAAGTCAAAATTGGGAAATATAATCTAATTGATTTGGACAAAAAAGCAAGGGATATCTGCTTTAAGACACGAAAGTTTAGTCAAGACATGTTTGATGATTCATTTGACGAGCAATTAAAAGAAAAATTGAATGACTTTAATAAAGAATATTTTCCTAATCCTGAATTTAAAAGAAATATCTGGAAAGGAATAATCAAAGATGAAGAACAATATGGCCAGGAAAAACTTAAACAATTTTTAAAAGAGAATGAGGAATTTTTTGAAAAAAATGGAACAAAAAATAAAACAGGATTATTAGATGAAAAGGAAATGACTAATTTTCTTAATAAATGGTTTTCAAAAAGAGTAAGACAAGAATTATTTTATTATATAAAGCTTTTGCGAGAAATTAAAGATGAAGATTTAAGAGATTCATTAAGAGTCATTTTAAGCAGGGCTGCTCGTTCATGCAGAGCAACAACCCATTCTGATTTAGCAACTTTGACAGAACCTCAAGTTGGTCCTTATTACTGCAGGAAACATAAAAAATTATGTACTCCGATAAATACAATTGTTAAACATCTCATAAGATATATTTATGATACAATAAAAAGAATAAATGAGTTTTCAAAATTAAAAAAGAATGTCTTTAGTGAGGTTATTCACGGAGATTCAAGAGATGCAAATATATTTGAAGAAATTAAAAAGAAAAACCCTGAATTTTATAAGATTTTATCGAATAAAAAAATAGAGGGCATTTTTACTTCTCCGCCTTATGTTGGACAAATAGATTATCACGAGCAACATGCTTACGCATATGAACTTTTTGATATTCCTAGAAAAGATGACAAGGAAATAGGCCCTTTATTTAAAGGACAAGGGCAAAATGCGAAAGATGAATATATTGAAGGAATAAGTCAAGTATTTAGAAATGTTAGCAAGTTTGTTAAAGATGATGGAGATTTTTTTATTGTAGCTAATGATAAATATAATCTTTATCCGCTAATTGCTGAAAAAAGTGGATTAAAAATTGTTGATAAATTCAAGAGGCCTGTTTTAAACAGAACTGAAAGGGATAGACAACCTTATGCTGAGATTATTTTTCATATGAAGAAAAAATAACTATTCTTTAGCAATCTCTTTAATTTTCTCTTTTAATTCTTCACCGACTTCTTTGAAGATTTCTATGAATTCATCATAAATATTTTCCCCTGCCACAAAATTCCAAAAATTATCTCCAACCATAAGTTGAGATGAATCGTACATATTTCCTGCTGTCCACCTTTTATAGGGTTTTGGATAGTAAGGGTTATAAGGCATGCTCAAAGCAGTTATGACTTTAGCATTTTTATCTATGCTCAACCTTAGAGCAACCCATCTCAATAATTTCTTTTTTAACGCTACAAACTCTTTTATATTTGGTTTTGGAGAAGTAATATCAAAATAAATCTCTGTTCCATCTTTTTTCTTTATATAAACATCAACTCTTTTATCTGGGTCTTGCAATGGATTCCCTTTTTGAATAGAGTTTTTTATTTCTTCAAATTCTAATTTCATATTTGGTATTCTTTTAGCAGTTCTCAAATCCATATCTATTTTTGATACAAATGCTTCTGTTTTAGGGTCAATTTCTCCAAGCAAGTCATATTGAGTATGCACTTCATAACCTGCCCCTTCTGCTAAAATTTTAACTAATTGCTCATATAGAGAAATGCCAAATGTAGTATAAAATGAATGAATTATGGATGCTAATTTTACTTGTTCTTTTGTGAAAATTGCTTCAAAAAAAGGCATATAGTCAGTTTCAGCAGCATAGTTATCAATTTTTGATAAAATAACCTTCTTTACAAGGTCTTTTACTTTTTGCTTAGTTTCTTTTTTCATCTTTAATGGGGACATTTGGCATATTTATTAATGTTTTTATTAGGAATAAAAATTAAAAAGCAAAGGAACTAATTCTTCGAATGGAAAGCAAAGAGTTTGAAAAAGCACGAGAACAGCTCAAGAAACAGAAATATGGCCTTGTAGGAAAGCACAGCGGAGTGCAGATATGCCAATGGACGCGAAGGTCGCTTGGAGAGGGAAAAGTGTGCTGGAAAGAGAAATTTTATGGCATAAAAAGCCACAGATGCGCACAGGTAAGTGTTAGCTTGTTTAACTGCGAGAATAAATGCATTCATTGCTGGAGAAATACTGATTATACAATCCCAAATATTGTATCAAATCCTGAAAATCCAGAAGAGATAATTGAAGGATTGATTGAAGAAAGAAGAAAGCTTTTGATTGGATGTGGCGGAAATGAAAAGGTTGACAAGAAAAAACTGAAAGAAGCTCTTGAACCGACTTTATTTACATTTTCACTTATAGGAGAAGCAACTCTTTATCCTTATCTTGGTGAGATAATTAAGCTTTGCAGAACAAGAGGTGCTGTGACTTTTCTTGTTACAAATGGTCTTAATCCTGAAGCAATTGAAAAGCTTGAAAAAGAGAATGCATTGCCAACTCAAATGACTTTGACTGTTAATACTTCAAATGAAGAACTTTACAAAATTTGGCACAGGCCTTATAAAAAAAATGCTTGGCAGAAGTTAAATAAAACTCTTGAGCTTTTCATAAAGCTGAAAGGAAAAGTGCGAAGGGCAATTAGGTTAAATCTTGTTAAAGCAATGGAAGGCGATAAGGAAATCGATAAATTATCAAATATGGAAGATAGACATGTTAAAGAGTATGCTGAACTAATCAGAAAAGCACAGCCTGATTTTATTCATGTTGATGGTTTTAAGTCAATTGGATTTGCCCGAAATAGATTATCGTGGAAGAAAATGCCGTTTCATCCTGAAGTAAAAGCATTTGCTTTGAAGCTTGAAGAAGAGCTCAAGGCTGATGGCTATAGAATTATGGGTGAAGATGAAAGAAGCTTTGTTGTTCTGCTTTCAAATGTCAAGAGCAAAAATGATTTGAAAATTAAAGAAATTTAAAGTAGTTAAAACTCAACTTTAGGAACAGCACGTTCTTCCGAGGCAATTTGGAGGAAGGGTTTGGCTAACTTTCCATACAGGCCTGCGAATAAAACTCCGGGGAAAGTCTTGCATAAATTATTGTAGCTTAATATTGAATCATTGTAATACTGCCGGGCATATGCAATTCTCTCTTCAATAGCTGCTAATTCCTGCTGAAGCTGAAGGAAATTTTCATTTGCCCTTAATTGCGGATAATTTTCAGCTAATGCAAAGATTGACTTTAAAGCAGTCTGCAATTCTGCTCCTGCCTTTGCCCTTTCAGTCAGAGTTTTTGCAGAAAGCAAAGCTGTTCTAGCATCTGTAACATTTTTCATTATGCCTTTTTCATGCTTTGCATAACCTTTAACAGTGTTAATTAAATTTGGAACTAAATCTGCTCTTTTCTTTAATTGAACATCAATCTGTGATAATGAATTGTCAATCCTGTTCCCTAATACTGCAAACCTGTTAAAATAAGATACGAAAAGTATCACTAATAAAGCAATTACTGCAAGAATAATCCATAATATTAATTCCATTATTTTTATAGGAAGAGGCATTTTATAAAGATTACTACTAAGTTGATTAAAACAAAAAAGTTAAAAAGAAGCTGAAATTGTTTGTACGATGGAAAAAAGGTACAAGGTAATGGTCACTCTTATGATAATTGTTTTGCTTGTGGCTATGTTATACTTTTTTACAGACTGGTTTTCTATGATTACAGGGTATTCAGTAAGTGAAGGAGAAAAAACTAATGTTGCACAATGCTTAGCAAGCAAAGAAGTTGTAATGTATGGCACTGATTCCTGTAAATACTGCAAAAAACAAAAAAGCCTTTTTGGAGATAGTTTTGGATTTATAAATTATGTTGAATGTTCTGCAAACGTTAAAGCTTGTATAGGGCTTGAAGGATATCCTGCATGGAAAATAAATGGCAATATTTTTTATGGCTTAAAAAATCTTGATGAGCTTAAGCAACTTGCGAGATGCTAGAGAATAATTATTAATTTTCTTTTACTTCTTCCAAGTATTCTTCATTCATTGGAACATAAGCTATGGGCTGGCCATTTTTGTCTAAAATTTCAACATGATACTGACCGTTAGGTAAAATAATGTTGATTTTGCCAACCATTCCTTTTTTTATTGGGACTGGAGCAGTATCTTCAAAATAATCTGTGTACTCTGTTGAAGGGTCTATCAGAAGCCGGACTTTTTGATGCCTTTTGAATTTTGTATGCATTTATCTCTTTTTTCTTGCTTTGCTTTTTTTAATTTCAGCAGAATTATCAAGCCTTATCTTTGAAAATAAGAATATATAAAGAATTTCAAATATTGCAAATGTGTTTATTATTAATAATAATACGAACCAGACTTTATGCTTTAATTGTGCTGATTTCCAGAGTGCTAGGCCTTTCCAAACAAAAATCCATATTGTTAAAAGAATAACCGCCCAAATAGGCAAACCGAAATCATAAGGCAGTGAAAGTGACATATTTATCCTAAATTACAGATATATATAAAGCTTTTTAGAAGTTTTATGTCAGTTAGATTTTTATTACTAAAGAAATGTAAAACACTTTTTTCAAATAACTGCGACGAATAAAACTCCAGTGCAGAAATCTTTAAATAAGTGAAAATTTAGAAGAGTTTAGCTTATTGCAACAGATACAATAAGTTGTATAAAAGAGGAGATAAAAACACAAGATATTGTAAAATGCTATGCCCGTATTGCCTACATAATATAACCAAAGTACTGGATAAGAGAGATTTTAATAATATAACTAAAAGGAGACGAGAGTGCATCAAATGCAAAAGAAGATTCAATACGCATGAGAGTGTTGAAAAAGTTGAATTGCGTGTTATAAAAAAAGACGGGCGAAGAGAGAATTTTGATTGTGACAAAATTAAAAAAGGAATATTAAAAGCATGCGAAAAAAGACCGGTTTCTAATGAACAAATTAATGATATAATAAGAAATGTTGAAGAAAAAATAAGGAAGGATGGAAAGGAAGTAAAAACAAGCATTATAGGCGAGCTTGTATCTAAAGAATTAAAGAAAATTGATAAAATTGCATATATAAGATTTGCTTCAGTCTATAGGGATTTTACAGATATTTCTGATTTTAAAAAAGAGATAAAGGAGCTCATTGGAAAATGACGCCTGGAATAGAAAACCTGCAGAAAGTAGAGAGGTATTTTACGAGAGAGGAAAAAAACCCGTTTGAATTTGATATATTTGGAAATCCTATAAAATATATAACAAAAGATGTTAATATAACAAATGACCTTGGAAAAGTGGTTTTCACACAGTCGAGTGTAAAGTATCCTGATTTTTGGAGTGACCTTGCAATTAAAGTTGTCGCTGGAAAATATTTTTGGGGCAATCAGGACAAAAAAGAAAGAGAAAATTCAACAGATATGCTTATTGGAAGAGTTGCAAAATTCTTTGGCAGGCAGGCATTGCTGCAAAAACATTTCAATCCTGAAGAAGCAAAAATATTTGAAGAAGAAATTGCAGCTATCTGCCTCAACCAGCTGGCTGCTTTTAATTCGCCTGTGTGGTTTAATGCCGGAATTAATGAATATGACAAAAATGCAGGAGGCGTTTCTGCATTTAAATGGAATGAAACATTAAACAAAGTTGTTAGTTCTGAAAAAGGAGAAGACAAGCCACAATGTTCTGCATGCTTTATTCAAAGTGTTGATGACACAATGGAATCTATAATGGCTTTGCAAACATCTGAGGCTAATTTGTTTAAGGCAGGAAGCGGAACTGGAACAAATTATTCATCATTAAGAAGCTCTAAGGAAAGGCTGACAGGAGGTGGATGGGCTTCTGGACCGATTTCATTCATCAAAGGCTCTGATATGTATGCAGGAATAATAAAATCTGGAGGAAAGACAAGAAGAGCTGCGAAAATGGTTATTTTAAATATTTATCATCCGGATATTATTGAATTTATTAATATAAAATTAAAAGAGGAGAAGAAAGCATGGGCTTTGATTGAACAGGGTTATGACAGCGGAATGAATGGAGAGGCATATGCTAGCATTGGATTTCAAAATTGCAATTTATCTGTAAGGGCAAGTGATGAATTTATGAAAGCTGTTAAAGAAAACAGCGAATTTAAAACAAAATTTGTGAAAACCAAAGAGACCTGCCAGACTTTCAAAGCAAGAGACCTACTAAAGCAAATTGGAGAAGCAACTTATTATTGCGGGGATCCAGGAATTCAATTTGATGATACAATCAATAGGTGGAATACGTGCAAGAAATCAGGATGGATTAATGCGACTAATCCTTGCAGCGAATTTATCTACCTTGATGACACGGCATGCAATCTCGCTTCAATAAATATTGGAAAATTCAGAACTGAACATGGGGGGTTTGATATTGAAAGATATAAAGAAACTATAAAAGATTTTATTATAGCACAGGAGCTTGCTGTTGATGGCGGAAGTTATCCAACTGAAAAGATTACTGAAAATTCGCACAAATTCAGGCCGCTTGGATTGGGGTATGCAAATCTAGGTGCTTTGTTAATGAGTTATGGATTGCCATATGATTCTGATGAAGGAAGAGCTGTTGCAGCGGCAATTACCGCAATATTAACAGGCCATGCTTACTGCATTTCAGCTGAACTTGCAGGAAAACTTGGAACTTTTGATAAATTCGAAGAAAATAGAGAATCTATGCTTGAAGTAATCAGAATGCACAGGAGTTATGTTGATAAAATTGATGCACGAAAGATTCCTGAAAAGCTTAAGGGGCTTTATGATGAAGCAAAAAATTGCTGGGACAGGGCACTGGAGCTTGGAGAGAGATATGGATTCAGAAATGCACAAGTTAGTGTCTTAGCCCCAACCGGTACAATTGCATTTTTAATGGACTGCGATACAACTGGAATTGAGCCAGATATTGCTCTTGTAAAGTACAAAAATCTCTCTGGAGGAGGAATGTTAAAGATTGTAAATAAAAGCGTCAGGCTTGCGCTTGAAAATCTTGGATATAACCTGGATAAAATAGAAAAAATTTTGGAATATATAAATGAAAAAGAAACAATTGAAGGAGCTCCTGGGCTTGAAGAAAAGCATTTAGCCATATTTGACTGTGCATTCAAGCCAGCAAGTGGCAAAAGATTTATTCATTATACCGGACATATAAAAATAATGGCTGCAGTCCAGCCATTTATATCTGGAGGGATTTCAAAGACAATTAATATGCCTGAACATTGCTCGATTTCTGAAATTGAAGAAGCTTATTTTTATGCATGGGAGCAGGGATTGAAATCTGTTGCTATTTATCGAGAAAACAGCAAGAGAAGCCAGCCATTGAACACGCAAAAAACTGAAGGAGAAATAATAAAGAAAAAAGGCGATAAAGCCAATATCAGAAGAACTAAACTTCCTCAAACAAGGAAGAGCATTGTGCATAAATTTGATATCGCGGGGCATGAGGGATACTTTATTGTGGGGCTTTATGATAACGGAAGGCCCGGAGAAATATTTGTTACAATGCATAAAGAGGGCTCGACAATAAGAGGATTAATGGATTCATGGGCAACATCTGTTTCACTTAATCTGCAATATGGAGCTTCTGTAAATGATTTATTCAAAAAATTCAGGCATCAAAAATTTGAACCCTCTGGATTTGTAAAAAATGAAAATGGTGGAGATTTGGACTTTAATAGAAACCAGATAAGAACAGCTTCATCTATTGTTGATTATGTTGCGCAATTTATGCTTAATAATTTTGGAGAAGGAGCAGGAGGAATCAATGTTGAAGTTTCAACTGCCGCTAGTGTAGAATCAGAAAAAGAAGAGCAGAAATCAATTGAGGATTTTGGCAATGAAGGAATTATATGCCCTCATTGCGGCGGGCCTGCAAAGAGAATTGGCAACTGCGCAATTTACTGCACTTCGTGCAAACAAACGACAAGAAGCGGATGCGGGGAATAAGCCATAGCAATATCTATATCAAGTTACAGATAAAATTATAAAGATATTTTTAATTCAGAGCTTAATGAAAAAATTAAAAGAAGTTATTGATGAATTTGGATGGGGAAAAATCCAACAGGGACAGTTTCCCCCTGAGATTAAAACTGAAAAAGATAATTTTGCAGGAGGCGTTCATCAATATGATTTGTATGCTTTAAATGGTGTTTGTGTTGTTGTAGAAGACGAAAAGCAAATAGTTGAGCTTTCAGGAATATCAAAAACATCATCCGGCTATGACCGAACAGCTCAAATTCCGCAAAATACAGTAGTTAGGGTTCAAGACGCGGCTGCATATTTGGCCGGATTTAAACATATTCATAAACTCAGAAGCGTCTTTCTTTTTGAAAGATCCGAAAATATGCATTTTGATGGTATTGGAAAAAGAATAGAAGATGCGGGAGAATTATTCCATGGAGAATAATTATTAATACACTAGAAACCCTTAGATATAGATTTTTATATATCTTTTTATTTAAAAAGACATGAAAAGGCTATTCAAATTTAGGTATCCGAAGATTGCATTCTTTGGAGTTATGATTATTGCATCGTATTTTATTTTTAAGAATCCCAGTATTTCTAATATTATATCTAATCTTGGAAGTTTGCATTATCTTGGAATTTTCATTGGAGGATTATTTTTGGGTTTTGGGTTTTTAACTCCGCTTGCTGTTGGATTTTTTATCAAGCTAGACCCTGTAAATTTTTGGCCTGCTTTGCTGATTGGGAGTTTTGCTGCCCTGCTTTCAGATTTATTAATTTTTAATTTTTTGAGATTTTTATTTAAAGATGAATTTACCAGACTGGAAAATACAAAAACAATTAGAGAAATCAGCACACTTCTTGATAGAAGCCTGGGGCATAAGATAAAATTGTATTTAATGTTTATTTTTGCAGAATTTTTAATATTAACTCCTTTGCCTGATGAAGCTGGACTTATGATGCTGGCAGGGCTTCCTAAAATTAATCAATCCGTTTTAGCTGTAAGTAGCTTTATACTGCATTTTATCGGATTAGTGATTATTCTTAATATATAAATTAAATTTTATCTTCAATTAAAGGAACGAAGGCAAATCCTGGAAATTCTTTTTTTGTTATCTTTCCTTTTTCTTTTTTTATCTGAAAAATTGAGTCTTTAACTGATGCAACAATAATTCCCAGGTCATTCAATTGATAATAAAGATGCTCTGGGATTTCTGAAGCAGATGCACTGATTAAAATCCTGTCGAAAGGGGCTTTATCTGGAAGGCCATTAAATCCATTTGCATTAATTACTGTTATATTTTCATATTTTGATAAAGCTTTTTTTGATTTATCTACAAGCTCTTTGATTATTTCAATTCCGTATATTTCACTATGATTTGTAATTTCTGACATTAATGCAAGAACATAACCTGAACCAGAGCCAATTTCAAGAATTTTCTGGCCTTCTTTTGGATTAAGAAGATTAAGCATGAATGCAATTGTATGGGGTTGTGAAATTGTCTGGTCATGGCCAATTAATAAAGGCATATTTTCGTATGCATACTCTTTCATATTTTTTAGGATAAAATCTTCTCGTTTTACTTTATCAAATGCGTTTATTATTTTTTCTGAAAACCCGCGTGATTTAAGATATTCAAGCAGTTCGGCTTTGTTCATTATTATGTATATAAAAGCAAGAATAAATACCTTGTGGAAATGCACTTTGATATCAATATATCAAAAAGTTCTTGAGTTTTTGTTTTGGACTTTTGGATGATCAAGATGCAACCACATCTTTCAAGATGTGGTTTTCGTCAAGCATCTTGACATAATAATATTTATTAATGCTCTTGGCCATAATGAAATATGAGCGAGCATGCTATACAATTAACATCTGATAATTTTAATGAGCTTACTTTAAAGGGCAATTGGGTTATTGATTTCTGGGCTGAGTGGTGCATGCCCTGCAAGATGATGTCATCTATTTTCGAAGAGGCTGCAAAAGAGTTTAAAGGCAAAGTAAAATTCGGGAAGATTAATGTTGATGAAGAAAGTGATTTAGCACAAAAATTTGAGATAATGGGGATACCTGCAGTTATATTTCTAAAAAACAAAAAAGAAGTAAACAGGGTAATAGGACTAATGCAAAAAAGTGAACTGATTGATACACTAGAATCAATTTTTAAAGACAGACTATAATAAACTGGTAAGAGACAGAATTCCTGAAATTATTGAGAAATCAGGAGATAAATTTGTTGTACATATTGCTGATGATAATGAATACTATGAAAAACTAAAAGAAAAACTTTTTGAAGAAGTTAATGAATTTATAAAAGATAATAATCCTGATGAGTTAATTGATGTACTAGAAGTCGTTGATGCTATAGTGAAAGACATAAGTCTTTCCCTATCTAGTCAACGACAAACTGCAGAAATATTAATGTCCTTGACTATATCTGTAAATTTAAAGGAATTACTAAAGAATCCTTAGATATTAAAAAAGATAAGAAAGTACATAAAAAAGGAGCATTTACCAAAAAGTTAATCCTGGAAAAAACCCTTTAAAAAAGATTTAAATAACTACTTTTTCTGAAAATATTATGGTCTCGTAGCTCAGCTTGGTAGAGCACTAGGCTTTTAACCTAGGTGTCGCGGGTTCAAATCCCGTCGGGACCACTTGCACTATTTGCATCTCTTTTCAAGGCAATTTCTTACTCTCAGCAAATTCAAAATATCCCCTCTGCAGTCTTCATTTATATCTATAGTGAAAGACATTAGTCTTTCCATAAATGTCAAGAACTGAAAGTTCTTGAGCACACAAGATTTGCAATTTGTGAGCAAATCTTGCTGTAGTTAAGGACAATGTATGGGATTATTAATACAGAAAACATATGACTCTTGTTTTGTTTTCTGTCTCCCAAAGTCCACGAACAAACTTAAGGACCTTGTGATGTCCTTGACTATAATCCCTAAGAAATCATACAAATATCGCAGGATTGCTAAATCTGTCATCTTCATCGCTCCTGAAAATAGAATGTTTTATAAACTTATTTGATAATTTATAGTGAAAGACATTAGTCTTTCCATAAATGTCAAGAACTGAAAGTTCTTGAGCACACAAGATTTGCAATTTGTGAGCAAATCTTGCTGTAGTTAAGGACAATGTATGGGAAAATATTAATGTCCTCGATAAAAAATGGATAAAGAGATTGATATTCAAAATTCAAAGATATTTTTTCTGAGCAATTTCCCCCCTTATGAGTGCGGAATAGCTACATTTACAAAAGATCTTGTGACTGCAATGGACAAGAGATTTAATCCAAAATTAAAATCAATGGTAATTGCATTAAAT
Organism: Candidatus Woesearchaeota archaeon; assembly: GCA_964365855.1. GTDB lineage: Archaea > Nanobdellota > Nanobdellia > Pacearchaeales > GW2011-AR1 > CAYIRC01. The sequence goes on along the minus strand of CAYIRC010000002.1, from coordinate 36,232 downwards.
GATGAAACTGGAATACAGAATTACAGTAAGAAGGTTACTATGGAGATAAATCGAGAGAATATTGAAGATTTTATCAATAAAGCCGAAGAGATAAATAAATCTAAAGATATCAAGCTTGTTTGCATCCAGCATGAATTTGGAATTTTTGGCGGTGAATTTGGAAATTATTTAATCCCTTTTTTGGATAAATTAGAAAAGCCGTCTGTTGTTACTTTTCATAGTGTTCTGCCAAATCCTGATGAAAAAAGAAAAAGAATTGTAAGTTATATATGCGATAAGTGCTCTGCTGTAGTTGTTATGGCTAAGAGAGCAATTGAGATTTTGAATAAGGATTACGGGGTGAAAAAAAATAAAATTTATCTTATATATCATGGAATCCCAAATGTATCATTAAAAAAGAGCAATTATTATAAAAAGAAATTAAAATTACAAAACAAAACTGTTTTGCTAACTTTTGGATTATTGAGCAGAGGCAAGGGCATAGAGCATGTTATACATGCTTTGCCCAATCTTGTAAAAAAATATCCTAATTTACTTTATATTGTTTTGGGTGAAACTCATCCGAAAGTGAGGGGGACAGAGGGAGAGAGTTATAGAAACGAGCTTATAAAGGAAGTAGAGAAGCTTGGATTGAAAGAGCATGTAAAATTTTATAATAAATATGTTCGCCTAAAAGAAATAGTAGAGTATCTTTTGGCTTCGGACATTTATTTATGCACGAATATAAACAGCAATCAAATTGTTAGCGGGACATTATCATATGCTTTGGGATGCGGAAAGGCTGTAGTTTCAACACCTATTGAATATTCTAAAGAAATATTGAAGAATGAAAGGGGGCTTATTGTAGAAATGAATAATTCTTCTTCTATAGAGAAAGCAATCAATCAAATATTATCTGACCCTGAATTAAAATTAAGGCTTGAAAAGAATGCATATTCTTTTAGCAGAGCTATGACTTGGCCTGTTGTCGCTACAAGATATCTTGGAATATTCAACAAGATTGTAAAATTAAGGAAAGATGTGACTGAAAAATATCCTAAGATTAAACTGAACCATTTGAGAAATCTTACAGATAATTTTGGATGTTTGCAATTTTCTAAAGATTCTATGCCTGACAAAAGCTCTGGATATACTTTAGATGATAATGCAAGGGCATTAATTGTCACAACACTTTATAATAAAATTTTTGAATCTAACATGTCTCAAGACTTGTCTGAAATCTATCTTAAGTTTTTAGAGCAATCCCAGGATTTTAAAAATAATTTTAAAAATGAAAATGAGATTTTGAGGCCGTATAGCGAAGATGCTTTTGGCAGGACAATTTGGGCGCTTGGATATTATATGAGCGAAGAGAAAGATAAAGAGAAAGTTGAAAGGGCAAAGGTTATTTTTGATAAAGCATATAAAATCATTGATACAATAAACTCGCCTAGAGCAAAAGCTTTTATTATCTTTGGGCTATATTATCATTACAAAAAAACTCAAGAAACAGAAAAATTAGAAAAGATAAAAGAGCTTGCAGATTATTTTGCCGATATGTATAAGAATAATTATTCTGAGGACTGGAAATGGTTTGAAGATAAATTAACTTATTCCAATTCTATTTTATCTGAAGCATTATTTTTAGCAGGCGAATTAACAGATAATAAGCAGTACCTTGAGATTGCTGAGACAACTCTTGAATTTTTATCAAATATTGTATTGATTAATAATTGTTTATATCCTATAGGTGAGAGTGGATGGTGCAAGAGAAATGGCGAGAGAGCTTTTTTTGACCAGCAGCCAATTGATGCTGCAGCTATGGTCCAAGTATATATTGCTGCTTATAGGATAACTGGCAAGAAAGATTATTACGATAAATCTGTGCTGGCATTTAATTGGTTCCTTGGAAAAAACCACCTTAAACAAATGATATATGATGAAACTACTGGCGGATGCTATGATGGACTGGCAGAAAGAGAGATGAATATGAATCAGGGTGCAGAATCTACTATTGTGTACTTAACTTCGCGATTGATGCTTGAAGAACTTAAAAAAATTAGCCAGAGTTAATCCATTCTAAACCTTTAAAATCAAATTTAAAGTCAATTATTTTATCCTTAAAATAATTTTTTAATCTTTTTTTATCCCCATAAAATAAGATGCTTCCGCCACCGCCACTTCCGCATATCTTTGCTGCAATTGCCCCATTTTCCCTGCTTTTTTCTATTATACTTTCTATTCTCTCTGGAACAATAGAATAATGGAGTTTTTTTCTATTCTCTGTTTCTTCATTCATCAGTTCAGCAAATCTATCAAGGTTGCCCAAAAGAAGAGAATTTTTCATTTCTATTGCTATATTTTTTATTCTAATCAAGTTTTGGATATTCTTTCCAGAAATAATATTATCTATCATTTTTTTATTGGAATTTCCGGAAAAATGAGGCTTGCCAGTATAAACAAGAACAAGATGATTTTCTAGTTCTTGTATTAATCTTTTATTAAGATTCAAGCTTGTAATCTTCACTTCTCCTTTATTGAATTCAAGGAAATTTATACCGCCTAAAGCAGAGGCATACTGGTCTTGTTTGCCACCTATAAGCCCTTGACTTTGCTCCAATTTATAAACATTTTCTGCAAGTTTTTTCTTATCTTTTTCTTTGGATATCAAAGCGAGCCATACAAGATTCATCACCCCGCTAGTTCCTAAACCCGAAGATGTTGGAATATTCCCCGTATATTCAAGATGCGTTTTCTTGCTGTCTGCAACAAGTATGCCTGTAACATATTTGTTTATTGCTGCATTTAGAACACATCCATGATGTCTTGAAACAAAGGGTTCTATATCTGTAGTTCCTCCTGCAAAATCTATTCTTACTGGCGCCCTTACTTTTTTTGTTATTTTTTGATTCATTTTATAAGCAATGATGCTCCGAGAGTTCCTGGATGGTCTAATTTAATCCATTCAATTCTTGTTTTTTTTGGCAGAATTGAATATTTTCCTGCTTTTTTCCTTATCATATTTAAAAATGCCGGCCCATTTTCTTTTATTCCGCCGCTTATAACAACAATTTCAGGGTCAAAAATATTGATTAATGAGCCTATACCCTGGCCTATATACTCGCTTAACTCATCAAGAATTTTTTTTGCTTTGTTATTTTTTATTTTAAATAATTCTTTAATCAGCATTTCTTTTCCAAATGCTTCATAAGTGAGTTTTTTTAAATTTTTTGAGGCTGCAAACTCTTCAAATGTTTTTCCATTGTCGATAATAATATGCCCAAGTTCTCCCCCATAACCACTGCTTCCCCGATAAAGTTTGCCATTAATAAATATGCCTCCTCCAATTCCTGTCCCTATTGTTAGGACAATAAAGTCTTTCTTTTTGAATCCATAATTATATTCTGCCAAAGCAACGCATTTTGCGTCATTATCAACAATTGTTTTGATTTTATATTTATCCTGTATTGTTTTCTTTAAATTAAAGTTTCTAAAAGGAAGATTTGGCGGGCTTTGTATTACCCCATTTTTAAGAGGCCCTGGGCACCCTATTCCAATTCCTTTTACATCTTTATCAATCAAGCTGTCAATAAGCGAGAAAAGCTCTTTGATTATTTCTTGTGTTGTTTTTGGCGTGGGTTTTTTTATATACTTCAGAATTTTTTTATCCTTGACAAGAGAAACTCTTACATTTGTGCCTCCGATATCAATTGCTATTATTTTTTTTCCCTTATTTCCGGCCATATTTATCTTCCAATCTTATTTCGTCATTTTTATCAAATTTGCCTGTGCAAATCTCTAAGACTTCTACATTTTTATTTTTTGCAAAAAGCCTATGAAGTTTTTTTCTTGGGATAGTGATAAAAGAATTTTTCTTTACTTTAAATTTTTTATTTTCGACTTGAATGTATCCTTCTGTTAAAAAATACCACTCTTCTTCTCTTTTTTTATGTTTTTGCAGGCTTAAAATTTCATTGGGGCTAATATGAAGTATTTTTACTGTGCATTTTTTGTTTATAATAAAATGCTTTTCCGTGCCCCATGGCTTTTTCACCTCTTTCATAAGGTGTTTAATTCTTTACTATTTAAAAATCTTGTTTATTTGAGATTGGAATAACTTACAGAAGAATTTAAATATCCTTCTTCCAATATAAATAAAGAGGAGAGAATGTTTGATTTAAAAAATAAGGTAGCTTTAGTTACAGGGGCCTCTCGGGGAATTGGCCAGTCAATAGCTGTAGAATTAGCAAGGGCTGGCGCAGATGTTGTTATTGCAGATATTCTTCCTGGAGATGAGACTGTAGAGAAGATTAAGTTGCTAAAAAGAAAATCTTTTTATGTAAAAGTAGACACATCCAATAAAAAAGATGTTGAATCTGCTGTGGATGAAACAGTCAAAAGGTTAAATAAAATTGATATAGTTGTAAATAATGCGGGAATATTCCGGCCTTCTTCAAGTGAAACATTGAATGAAGAGGATTGGGGAAAAATAATTGATATAAATTTAAAAGGATATTTTTTATTTGCCCAGGCCGCTGGAAAATATATGATTAAAAGAAAAGAAGGATGCATAATCAATATAGCTTCTATTGCAGGCTTATCGGGTTATGCGCAAGCAGCGGCTTATTGTGCAAGCAAAGGCGGTGTAATTAGTTTAACGAATTCTTTATCTGCAGAATGGGGAAGATATGGAATTAGGATTAATGCAATCTGCCCTGGGGTTATAGAAACTGCAATGACTAATGACTTATTAAATGACAAGAAAACCAGACAAGCAATGCTGTCTAAAATACCATTAGGGAAAACTGGAAAACCAGAAGATATAGCAGGTGCAGCAGTTTTCCTAGCCTCGGATTCTGCGTCTTATATAACAGGAGCAAAATTAGTAATAGACGGCGGATGGATTTCTTCTTTATAAAAATAGATATTAATTAGATTTGTTGAAAATCTAATTTGGAGCAATTCTACTCACGTATTAATATCATATCATAAGTTCTTTTAGCTTTTTTGAAGGATTTATTGATTTTACTATTGCGCTTGAGACAGCGATTCCAGAAGCTCCAAGCTTTAATGCAATCTTGACATCTTCTCTTGAATGAATTCCAGCACCGATGAGGAATTTCATATTTAATTCTTCTGCAATCTTTTTAATTAATTCTGGCTTTGCTTTAGATACTGAAATCTTTCCTGCTACAAGTTCTGGCGGTTCAATAATAAGATAATCTGGCTTCAATTTTTGAATTTTTTTTGCTTGAGCCAAAGAAGAAGCAAAAACAGCAACTTTGAGATTTGTTTCAAAGCATCTTTTAATTGTTTTTTTCAAAATAGAAAATTTTAATTTATGCTCAGAATGGTTTAGAAAAGTTCCTTTAGCGCCGTCTGCTTTTACTGCCTCTGGCAGTATATATCCTGTTTCGCGCCCAGGATTCATATAATCCACATGCTGCGCAAAAATCATAAGCTTTGTTTTGCTGGTCAATTCTTTTATGTCTGATGCCTGAACACCGATTATTATTTTTTTATCTGCTTTTTCTATTTGTTTTGCCAGGCTTAAAACTTTTTTGCCTTGCTTGTATGTTTTGAAGTTAATAACGACTAGGGGTTTCATTTTTCAGTTTTTCTCATTTTACAATATTAGCCAGCTTTTTATTTTCTAATACCTCTTTTATATTCTCGATTGTTGTATCAAGGATTCTAGTTAAAGCCTCCTCACTGTTAAAAGCATTATGGGGTGTTATTATAACATTATCAAAAGTTAATAAAAGATGATTTTCTAAAAGATTTTGAAGATTGTTTTTTGGAAAATTCTTAGACAGAAGCTGAATCTCTTCTTTAATTATAGACTCTTCTTCAAGAACATCTAATCCAGCTCCTCCTAAATTTCCATTTGCTAAAGTATTAACTAATGCTTTTGTTTCTACATTTCCACCTCTCGCAGTATTAATAAGATATGCTCCTTTTTTTATTAATTTTATATTTTTTGTGTTAATTAAGTGATGAGTTTCTTTATTGTAAGGGCAATGAAGAGTAACTATATCAGAATTCTTGAGGAGATAATCAAATTTAACATATTTTATTCCAAACTTTTCAGCAAAACTTTTATCTTTTTTTACATCATAAGCTAAAATATTCATCTCAAAACCTTTTGCGATTCTAGCTACATGCTTTCCAATACTTCCCAAGCCTATAACCCCTATTGTTTTGCCCTTAAGATCAAAACCTCTCAATCCTTCCAAAGAAAAATTACCTCTGATTGTTCTTTCATATGACTTATGTATTTTTCTTGAAAGTGCAAGGATTAATGCAAAGGTATGTTCTGCTACAGTGTTCTCTCCGTAATGGGGGACATTTAAAACAGAAATATTTCTTTTCTTGCATTCTTTAAGATTAATGTGATCAAAACCAGTGGATCTAGTAACAATTGCCTTGAGATTTTTAAATCTGCTAAGTAAACTTTTATCAATTTTAGAATAAACAAATATAGAGAGTATATCTGCATTGCATACTAATTTAATAACCTCCTCGCTTAATTTATTTCTGAAAAAAACAAGTTCATGAAATTTTATTTTTCTTTTTAAGTATTCTTCTTCCCAATCTTCTGTTTCAAAAAACGCAATTTTCATTTCCATATTACCTTCCTAATTTTCTCTGTTAATTTCATAGGGTTCTTGGATTGCCATATATTTCTGCCTATAGCCAACCCAATACAGCCAGTATCGATTATATCTTTAATTTGTTTCAATAACATTGCTTCTTGTTTTTTAATGCCTCCTGCAATAACTATCTTTGCTTTTCCAGCTGATTTTACAGCCCATTTCAAATCTTCTTTGCTTCCAAAATATTTTATTTTTATTATATCTGCTCCTAATTCTAGTCCGATTCTTGCTGAATATGCCATAAACTCTGCATTTTCTTTTTTCTTGCTTGAAGGATAAACCCATAAAATTACAGGAAGTCCTTTTTTATGCGCTTCGCGCTCTATATTTTCAAATTCCTGAAACATTTCTGCTTCACGCTTGGAGCCAAGATAAATTGTATAGCCAACTGCATCTGCTCCTAAATTAATAGCTTCATTAATTGTGCAGAGCTGCCTGGATATAGGATTTTTTTTAATGAAAGATGTCTTGCCATTCAGCTTTAGGATTAAATTTAGTTTTGCTTTTTTTATCTCTTTTTTATATTTTTCAGCAATTCCTTTCTGGAATATTATTGCATTAAATTTTCCTTTTTTTGCTATTTCTATTATATATTCAGGATTAACATTTTTATCATTAAAATCCATAGGCCCGTGCTCAAGCCCCTGGTCATAAGCAAGAAATAATGCCTTGCCTTTCCGCAAAATTTTATTTATATTGACTTTCATTTCTTCTCCTTAATTTTCCGATAACAAAACCAATAATTATTCCAATAATAAGACAAAAGAAGATTAATATCAATAATGAAAAAAATGGATTAAATGGCATAACAGACAATTCTCCCATAGGGTTTGTATTTATAGAGATACCAAATAGATTCCCAAAAAATATTCTTATAGAATCACTTATCGGTTTTGATGCTCCACCCATATTTAACAAAAAATCATAATCGTATAACCAAATCAATGCTCCAATAATTCCTCCTATCAGTCCCCCTTTTAACCAAGCTTTCATTTTCCTATTTCTTTAACCTCATTCTAATTAAGTTATTTTTTGCGCCAAAATGCTGAACCACTGCTTCTGACTCTGAAAGAGCGAGTTTTAAGCTTTCGTCTATGCTTTTCCCTGTAATCTGCCCTGCAACAAATCCTGAAGCAAATGCATCACCGGCGCCTGTTCTTTCGACTACTTTTATATTTTTGTGCGGCATTATTTTATATAATTTTAAAAAATCAGAGCAAATAACTTCTTTGTCTTTATTTGTTATAACAATTATTTTTGGGCCAAGAGCATGCAGTTTTTTTATTATTCTATCTTGCGATGATTCTTTTGATAAAGCTATTGCTTCTTCTTTGTTTAAAATTAATATACTGGTAAATTTTAAAATTTCATCAAGCCGCTCATTTTTTATTAAATAAGAGCTAGGATTAAATGCAAGCTTTACTCCTTTGCCAGCATAAATTTTAGCAAGCTTTTTCTGTGTTTCCAGACTTTTTTCAAGCAAAGAAGAAAAATAAAGCCATTTTGTCCTGAACTTAGCTATATCACTCAATAAAAATTCATTATTTACTCCCTTAAATGCTAAAATTGTTCTGTCCTTATTTGCGCTGTCGAGTATTATGGAGTATCCTGTCTGCCCTTTATCGATTTTTCCAAGAAAGCTGACTTTTTCTTTTTTTAGCATATTTAAAATTTTTATGCCCTCTAAATCTTTTCCTATTTTTCCTATATATCCTGCTTTTAATCCAAGGCGGGAAAATGCAACTGCAGTATTAGTTCCTCCTCCGCCTATATCAAATTTTAAATCTTTAATTAAAATCTTGCTGCCTATAATATAGCACATAAAATCTCCTCTTTCAACTGCTTCAGTATTCACAAAAACATCTATAACTGCAGAACCGAAACTAACTACATCAAAATTTTCCATTTTAACTTCATCTCTTTTGTTTAGAAAGATTTATCTAATTAAAAATCCTTTGTTTTAGATGAAGAAGGAAAAAGTGCTAGTTATTATAGCTCATCCAGATGATGAATTAATTTGGATGGGTGGCTTGCTTCTTGAAAATAAAAATAATTGGGATACAATAATAATAAGTTTATGCAGGCGCGAAGACAAAGACAGGGCTCCAAAGTTTTTTAAAGCATGTCAGGAATACCAAGCAAAAGGATTTATGTCTGATTTGGAAGATGAGAATCTTAAACCAATATCTTTAGAGGAAATCAAGGGAAGAATACAGGAATTTGCAGATGGAGAATTTGATTATATCTTTGCACATGGAAAAAACGGCGAGTACGGGCATATAAGGCATATAGAAATTCATAGTGCAGTTAAAGAAATGTTATTAAATAACAAATTAAGGGCAAAAAAAGTTTTTTTCTTTTCATATTTGAAGAATAACAAATATGCATATCCAAACAAAAATGCAGATAAATTTATAAATTTAAAGCGCGAAATTTTTTTAATAAAAAAGAAGATTATAATGAATATTTATGGTTTTCAGAAAAATGGATTTGAAGAAAAAACTTGCGGGGATGCAGAGGCTTTTGATATAGAATGAAAGCATTAGTATTATATGCTTATCCTTTTGAGTGCGATGGGCAGAGTTTGCAGGGCGAATATCTTTATAGAGGCTTGAAATATCATGGAGTAAATGCCATTCCTTGCCATTTTCGAGACAGTATGCAGAAAACATTTTATCTTAAGCATTTTAAGCCAGATGTTTCTTTTGGAATTGGATTTTGGGGCAATGTGCCTGATATTGTAAGAGAACCATTAAAATATGGCGTAAAGCCAGTGCCATGGTTTAACGCAGACGGGTGGGTTGCTAATTATAAAGAAGATTTCGATAAACTTGATTTAATGTTTACAACAAGCGATTGGGTAAAAAGCATTTATGAAAGAGATAAAATTGATGTAAGCAAAATAATACCAATGCATATTGGCATTGATACAGAATTGTTCAGGCCGATGGAGAATGATGATATGAAAAAAGCAGTTAAAGAAATGCTTGGAATTAAAGAAAACGAAAAAATGATTTTGACAGCAGGCGGCGATGTTACATCAAAAGGTGTGCAAGAAATGTTTAGAGCATTGGCTGAAGTTAATAAAGAATATGGAAATTGGAAGTATGTATGCAAATCTTATCCAAGTGAATGCGCCAGTGAATGGAGAGAGAAAGAACTAGCATTATTAAGCGAATTGGGATTAACAGATAAAGTTGTATTTATAGATGATATTTTTACTCCGGAGTATATGGTTTACCTGCTAAATGCCTGTGATATTTGCGCTGCTCCCTCAAGAATAGAAGGATTTGGAATGGTCCAGGTTGAAGCAATGGCTTGTGGCAAGCCGGTAATTTCTATAAATAAAATGGGGCCTTCTGAAACCATAGTGCATAATAAAACTGGTTTTCTTGCCAAAGTAGCAGAAGAGATAATATTAAATCAAGAATGGGTATATCCTCATATGGGCTTTAAGAAAAAAGAGATAATAAAATTTAGCGAGCCAAAAACATTTGCATATAGAGCAGATATTAATGATTTAAAAGAATTCACTCTTAAATTATTAACAGATGAACATCTTAATGAAAAAATGGGAAAAGCAGCAAGACAGCATGCTGTTGAAAATTTTGATTATAAAATAACTTCCAAAAAAATATTAGATGCTACAAGAGAAAAGCTTGGGATAAGCTAAATATTTCTTACAATGCATAAAAAAGGTTCAAGAGCATTAAGTAAATCCTTCAGGCCAACTTTTTTTACAGAAACAACAATATCCCCTCCTCCTGAAAATATAAGCAAATCCTTGCTATTCAAATCAGAAACCAAGCCCGTGGGAAATACGACGTCTTTATTTTCAAAAGTTCCTTTTTCATAATCTTTTTTAGGGACAATAATTGGAACTTTTGATTTTTTTATAACTTTTGTAGGGTCTTTTAAATCTAGCAAAGCTGCTCCAACTAAGTAGATATACTTTTTTCCTTCTTCATCAGTCAAACCGAGTTTGATTTTTCTGGTTTGTTTTATTCTTCTGGCTAGCTGGGAGTATTCTAAAACGCAATGATAGACAAAAAGCCATCCATCTTTTGTTTTTATTGGTGGCGGGCCTGCCCCTATTCTCGAATGGTCCCATTCTCCCTTTTTTGACAGGCGTATTGATTTTAGATGCCCCCATGAATCAAGATTTTTAGAATATGCAACCCAAATATGCGGCAGGCTGAATTGAAAGTTTCCTTCTGGCCTGTCAAATGCAATGTAATTTCCATCAATCATTTCTGGAAAAATTACCACATCTTTGTCTTGTGTGCCAAAAATAATTCCTCTTCTGTACCAGTTTATGCAGTCATTTGAGATTGCATAACTTGTTGATATGTCTTCTTCTCTCGAAAGAGCCACATAAGTCATAATATAAATGTCATTTATCTTAGTTATTCTTGAGTCTTCTATTCCTAACTCGCCATCCCATGCCACTCCATAGAAACTTGGTTTAGCATCAATTTGCTTAATTTTAAATCCTGATTTGTCAAGTATAACTCTTCTTAGATGAGAAACAAAAGTTAATCTTTTTGTTCCATCTTTAAAAACAAAATCAAGCTCTGATTCTCTTTCTATCTGGTTTTTTGGAAATTTATCTATTTTCATCTGAAAAGAATTTTCTCCAACCATTCTCGGAGAATAGCAGTAGTTTTCATCTCTTGTTTTTTTTAATCTTTCTATTACCCTGACATAAAGCATTATATCTTTATTGGGCAGCCTTACTGCTGCTGGATTGATTGTGCCTAAAATCTCCATCTCTGGAGAGCTTGGCTTTATATCTTTTGGAGCAATAAGTATTTTGTCTTTTTTTGTTTTTATCATCTTTTCTTTTAATAAAAAATTTCAGTATCTCACCCAGTTTGAGCAATCAAAAAATAATTTCTTGTTTTTAAATGATTCGTATGCAAGAATGTATGTGCCTGCATCCCATGCTTGAAGACTGCCATAAGTCTCTTTTGTTAAAGGATTTATCCATTCTGGAAAATTTCCTTTAAGATTGGATTCAGCAAGTTTCTCCAATTCTTTTTCTGCTTCATCAAATTTTTTTAGTTTTATCAATGCGAGAATATAGAACGAGCCGATATATGGCCAAATTCCTGCATTTAAATAATGAAATGGCTTGCCTGCATCGCAGTCAAGATAATAGTCCTGCCAGTCTGTATCTCCTTTTTCAATTGGGGGAAAAATTGCTTTAATTGGATAAGGCTGATTTATTTTTTTCTGCTGTATATAGTTTAGGATTTTTTCAGATTTATCTTTATCAGCAAGGCCAAATAAAATTGCAAGCAAATTTCCTAATGAATCAAACCATCCTCCTTTTTCCTTGTATTTTCCGTGATTTTTCCATCTATAAGCATTATAGAATGAGCCATTCCATAAACAATGATCATTGTCGCTATTAACAAGAATCTTTAATTTTTCTGCTTCTTTATCTCTTTTGATTATTTTTAGAACACAATAGTAAAGTGCCTGCGTATTTATTGTCCAGCCATACTTGTGGGGGAAAGCATCCTGCCAGTCTGTTGTAGGAAGCTGAACAATCAATCCTGACTCTGAAAAATCCTGATAACCCAGCCATAGCAAAGCATTTTCAATTTTTTTTCTATGTTTATTGAATATCAATGAATCTTGATAAATATGCTTATACCAATATTCACCTATTATAAACCATAAAGTTGAATCTATTGACTGGTAATCAACATGGCTCTTTCTTTTGCTCCATTTATCAACTGCATTTGGTATCTGTCCTTTTTTGCTCTGATGCGAAGCAAGAGTAATCAAGCTTTCCCTGAACATCTCTTTAAAGTTTTTTGTTGCGGAAGCTCCAATTAAAGAAATCATGCTGTCGCGTGCCCAGATTGCATGATATCCTGGCGAAGCAAATATGCCCTTCTTAAATTTGTTTTTATCTATGCAATCTTTTGCTTTTTCATAGCATTCTTCAATTATACTTTTCATTTTACAATTTTTTTATTTTATCTGAAATTAATGTTTTAAATGGTTCTACCCCTCTTTTAAGGGCAAGAGAGCAACTAAAATAATTAATTAAATTAAGTATAAGAAACATTCTTTCCTCTCTTGAGAAATTTTTGAAGTCGATTTCATAAAAATTTTTAATGTATTTTTTAAAGAAATTTATTTGATTTTCAAAATTTTTGGTTTCTTCTTTATCAATAATCAAAATAGGAAAAAACTTTTTATCAGGCAGGGCTTCAATTTCATTATGAAAAAGCTCTGTAATTCTGCCTGAATAGCAGAGAATTTTTGCATCTTCTTCTGTATAAACCTTTAATGCATAAGCTGTTGGAAAGAAAAAGTTAGAGGCATAAAAAAGCGGGATTTTATTATTTAATCTTTCAATAATAACTTTTGCCTGTTTTTCAACAGCCATCTGGTTTTTTTCCAGTGTTTTTATTATTTTGCTTATATTCTTTTTCTTTATTATGCTGTTTTCTTCAAGAAATTTTATTAATGGAAAGAAGATATAAGGAAAAGTAAATCTTTGGTGCATATTCTCCGGAATCTTTATTATCATGGCTTTCTTTCTTTCTGCAAGCCTTAAAAGCCGCCCGCCCGAAGTAATTACAAGAGAATTTGGGCTTGATTTTTCAAAATAATTTATTATTTCTTTTGTATTTCCAGAATAGCTTAAAAATATAGAAAGTATTTTTGATGATGTTTTAATATGCGGAGAGAGCTCAACTGAAATTTCCTCTCTTAAAAGCTCCTTTAAGACTAATCCGGCTACATAGCATCCGCCCATGCCAAAAACCGCTATTCTTTCTATTTTATTTTTTAATTTAGGCGTTTTTAGGAAATATGCATTATTAATATCGGCAGGATAATTCTTAACAAGATTAGATGCTGGCATTTTTCCTCTTTAAAATATCAAATGGAAATGAATTAATAAAGGTTTTGTTAATTTTATACTGTTGGAAAGAATTTTCAGATATGGTTAAAAGAGGGAGAAAGGGAATTTTACCCAAATTATCTTAGAGTTATGATTGATATAAATTTGATGGTTAGAAGTCGCCAAGAATTAAAAAAGAGTTTAGTTAGTTTTCTCCAAGAAAAATTCACTGCCTATAAAAGATTATTTTTTTAATTGATTTACCGGCCTTATTATCTGTTGCAATGCATGTAAATTTAAGGCTTTAAGCCCTGCAAGTTTTTCACCTGCAATATAATTTAATAGGGCCCCCCCAGAAAGAGAAATATGCGAGAAATTTGATTCTGGAATTTTTGATACTTTTATTGCATCGGATAAATGCCCGCCACCGATAAGCGAAAAAGCAGGGCTTTTTGCTATGGCTCTTAAAATTTTGAATGTTCCTTCAGAAAAATTATTTTTTGAAGCAAACCCTAGCGGGCCTTTCATATATATTGCCTTTGCTTTTTTAATTTCTTCTATAAATTTTTCTTGAGTTTTTTTACCAATATCATATATTATATATTTTGTTGGGAAATCTTTCAAAGAAAATTCTTTTCTCTTATTATTAATTTCAACAGCATAGTCAATCGGCGTTATAATTTTTAAGCTTTTCAATTTCTTTTTTAATTTTTTTATAATCTCATCATAGTTTTTTACAGTGCTTTTGTTTTCTCTTTCATTATTTTTTCCAAGATTATGATTTTCAGCTATAAGGCACATCTGCCCGAATATGCCACCTACAATAATCTTTTTTCTTTTTTTAAAAAGTTTTATATTATCCTCAGGTTTTGCCCCCCCTAGTATATAAAGGCAATTTTTTATGCTTATTTTTTTTAAGGCTGAGATTTCTTTTTCCAGTAGTATCCCAGCATAACTCGGCTTGTATTTTGGAAATGAAACAATAGACGTATGCTCTCTATGACAAACAGAAAAAGCATCATTCACATAAATATCTATCTTGGGCAGAAAAAATTTAAGAATTTTATTTTTTTTCTTATACGGCTGAAATTCATCTTCCTCCAAACGAATATTGTCAAGAAGAATCGCTTCTTTTGGCTTTAATTCTTTTATGGCTTTTTCTGCTCTTCTTCCTATAACATCTGGAATAAATTTTATTTTTACATATTTATTTAAAAATTTTGCATGCTGTTTTAAAGATAAGAAATCTGATTTTCCTGGATTGCCCTGATGCGCTATAACTATCACCCGCGCCTCATTTTTTAACAGATAAGAAATTGTCTTGCTTGCAGGCTTTATTCTTTCGCTTTCCAGCGCTTTGCCATGAATAATATCAGAATTTATATCAGTTCTTAATAATACAATTTTTCCTTTAAAATTAAAGTCAGAGAAAGTTTTCATTTTAACTTTTCAATTATTTTGCATAAATCAACTAACCTGCACGAATAACCCCACTCATTATCATACCATCCAATAACATTAATCATCTTGCCTATACATTTAGTAAACAGAGAGTCAAAAATGCATGAAGAAGAATTATGAATTATGTCTGAAGACACTATTGGCTCTGAACAATATTCAATTATCCCCTTCAATTCTTTTTTAGATGCTTCTCTGAAAGCATCATTCACTTGTGCTTCAGATGCCTGTTTTTTAACAAATAAAGTTAGATTAACTATAGAGCCATCAGCGACAGGAACCCTAAGAGCATAGCCATCTATTTTTTCCTTCAATTCTGGAATAACTTCTCCTATCATTTTTGCCGCACCTGTTGTTGTTGGGATAATATTTACCGATGCTGTTCTTCCTCTCCTAAAATCTTTATGGGGAGCATCAACTATTTTTTGGTCTGCTGTGAAAGCATGTGTAGTTACCATATATCCTTTTTCAATCTTGAAGCAATCATTCAAAACTTTTGCCATAGGCACAACACAGTTTGAAGTACAGGAAGCCATTGATATAATTTCATGCTCTTTTTTCAGTGTTCTTTCGTTAACACCCGGAATTATTGTTGTATCTATGCCTTCTTTTCCGGGGGCTGTAATTAATACTCGCTTTGCTCCTGCTTTTATATGCTTCTCTGCATCTTGCTTTGTTGTGAATAATCCGGAGGATTCTATAACTAAATCTATATTAAGTTTCTTCCAAGGAAGATTTTCCGGCTCTTTTTCATTAAAGAATAAAATATTTTTTCCTTCAACAATCAATTCATTTCCTTTAAATAAAATTTTTTCATCCCTTTTGCCATGAATAGAATCATACTTAAGGAGATATGTTAGATTGTCCAATGTGCCAATATCATTTATTGCAATAATCTCGTTCAGCATTCCTTTTTCTAAAGATGCAAGAAAAAATTGCCTGCCTATTCTGCCAAATCCATTAATTGCAATCCTCATTTTAATTCCTCTTTATATATTAAAAATATAAATGGGATTAAAAAACCTTTCTACAATATGGGCTTTGTTAAAAGAGCTTATTTTCTTGATTAAATAGTCAATGACAATGTGCCCCAAGATTATTTCTTACTTTAATTAAATCCAAAACATCAACCTTTCCATCTAAATTAACATCTGCTTTCCAATTTTCTCCTGTTTCAGGATTTTGCCCCAATTTATTTCTTACACAAAGCAAATCAAGAACATCAACTCTGCAATCGCCATTAACATCTGCTCCGTCATTCACCCTTGCTGCAAAAACATCAGTTTGCTCATTAATTTTCCTTGTATAAACAAGCCATTCATCTGACATTGACAGCTCTCCTGTAATTCCTTGCTTGCTGCATATAATCCTTTCTCCGTTTATGCAATCCTGCACAGCAAGGATATAATTATTGTTTCCCTGCCTGTCATCCGAAAATGCAATCCTTTTTCCAAGAACAGCTTGGATATCCTGGTTGCTTGGAAAGTTTGTTCGCTGCCTTTTTTGCTTAGTTTCTAAATCATATGCAAAAACATGCTTTTTGCCATCTTCACATAAACGAGCATAAGCAATTGTTTTTCCATCTGTGAATGGATTGCTTTTACTTAAATTATCAAATGTAATCTGTCTTTTTTCCTTTGTTAGATAATTATATGCAAAAATGTTTCCATCTTCATTCCAACTAGTCCACTCTTCAGAGAAAGATATTGGAGAAAAGCCAGAATACTCAATATTTCCTGGAAGCATTGTTTCTGTTTCTAAATCCAAAAAAGAAACCTTGCTTTTATTTTCTTCAGGATTAAAAGAGGATAATGCAACAATATTTCTGCTTATTATTGGAATAAAATCTCCTGGATAGCTTATTATCTCTAAAAGTGGTTTTTCATTTTCATAATTCCATCTTCTTTTGTACAGCTGTCCAGTAGGCACAATTTGAGGATAAGAAAACCACACCACATTATCATTCTCTATGGATGGCATTGAATCCCACCATCTATCTTGTTGTGAAATCTTAATTTCTCCTCTATCTGGAAGCTCTTTTCCGTAAATGCTCAGATAAAATCCTTCTCTTGCATCCACCCATACAACCTTGTTGTTCTTGCTAACTCTTGGATTGAATTGATATCCAGGAAAGTCACAAACATTTCTTTCTAGAAAATCCGCCCCAGCTGTGCATATAGTTAAAAAAGTGCTTAACAATAGTGACTCTAAATTCTTGATTATGCCCATAACTAATTAATTGTTTTGTTTTATTTAAGCTTATTCAATAATATAAACATGCCTTTCTATGCCATTTGTAACAGAGCTTGAACTGCCGTCGCTTTTAACTAGATTGAATGTTTTTTCAAAACGGTCTGTGAAATAGATTTTGCCTGTTGAATCCTGGCTTATTGGTATCTCCCTTTCTTCAAACATTACTTTAACTTTGGTTTTTCCATTTAATAAAGGCGAGCTAAACTCAGCATCTTTTATAGCATCGTAAGGATTAACTGCAATAATGTATATTTTTCCATCTTTTCTTTTTGCAATAAAATCTATTCCTTTAGACACTTCTGTTAAATATTCAATATTTGCTTGGCATCTCTCGCTGTAACTCCATTTATAGTCTAATTTGAATCTTGGATTTGCCTCGAATTGGCTTGTTATATCCTCGCTAAGAACAGCATCTGCCAGTTCATTATTATTATTGCTTAGCTCTTTAAACAATTGTTTTACATATAAAATTCTATTTTGCCTGTCAGGATAAGAAAGAGTATCATAGCCATCAATCAAGATGCCTTTGCCGCCCGTTATAATAGAAAAATAACCCATCTCTACTAAAGCAGGCTGGTCTGTTTTCAGCTCTGATCCTATATACGGGAATAAATCAGTCCATAAAAGCATATTTTCGTTTGCCCTATTCATTCTTTTTATTCTTTTGGCTTGAAATAAAAAGTCAAATTCTTCCATTATTTGAGGCTCAACTGCCCAGAAATCAACAGCATTGCTGTATGCGCTTAGGCGTGATGTAATATCAGATTCCTTTTCCCAGAGGTAACATCCTTCACCCCCGGGGTTGGGCGTATAGGAAATAAAAGTTTGGCTAGTATGATATAGATTAGCCCATATAGGCAAAGTTAAGCCAGAAAGCTTTAGTGAATCATATTGCGATTTAAGCGTATCTGCAGGTATTTTCAAATCAGGAAATTGATGCTCTGGCTCATCTGCAATCTGCCATGCAATAATAGAAGGATGGTTTGAAAATTTTTCTACTGAAACAGGCATTATTTCTGCATTTTTTAATCTTGCAGTCATTGCTGATTCTCCAATCACATTTAATCCTAACTCATATGCTTTATCCATATAAACTCCTTGTTCTGTATTAAAGCAGTCCTCTGTGGCATAATTAGAAACAGAAAAAACAGCATTTGCGCCCCAGCTTTTCACTTCTTCAAGAGCTTCATAAGGAACATTCCATATTACAAGAGGAAAATAAGGCTTGTTATCAACATAAAGGAGATTATTTTCCAATTTTGCATTTCTTCTACCAATATATTTTGAATTGGCTAACAGCATGTTTCTTTCTTTGTAATCCAAAACAATATTATCAATAATAAGCTCTTGTCCATTTTGATACTCTGCTTCTGGCTTGACTTTCATTTTAATATAAAGCTGAAGATGATTTCCTTTTGAGATAAATCCTATTTTTGCAGAATTCCACTCATTATTGCAATTGAACCTATACAAAGTTCCAAGACCCCACATATCTTTTAAAATATCGCTGTAATAAAGAACTGGGAAAGCATCTACTCCCGAAGTGCATTTGTAATCTATTGTTAAATTATATTTCTTATTATCTGGAGTATAAAAGATATCAGTATGTACGTCTGCTTCCCTGTTGCCTTGAGAATTGCTAATGCAATCATCCCCATTGCACGAGATTTTTACAGCATATTTTTCTGAACTTGTCTCTTGCGATATAGAAAATTCAAATGCGCCAAAACGGGGATTGTATGCACTGCCTGCATATTTTCTGTTGTATATATTAAAGCACTGCAGTCCATATTCAAAATCACCATTTTTCAGGATGTTATCGGCATATTCTATACAATTTAAATTAATGACCATTTTCATATTTGTGCAATTATTTCCAAGCCTAGTTGGGATGATTGCAATTTTATCCAAGTTTTGTGCAGAAATCAAAGGAGAACCTAAAAAAGTTTTGTTGGCATAAAGATCAAGCCACCCTAAATTAATCAAGACTTTTTTATTAGTATAATCTTCAATTATAAAGCTGTCAATTTTTTCCCTGGCTGTATTTCTTAATGCCAGAGAAATGATACCATTAGATGTGCATGTATAATTATCAACTTTATAATCCAGTGCGTAGCATACAGGTGCTACTTGATTTTCATTGTTATCAAGATTTGAAGATGTAAAAGATTTAACGGCAATATAAATACCTGTTGCACCAGCTAAGCCTAATAAAATAAGCAATAATGTGGCAACAACACTGCTTAATCCCCGCTTTTTCATATCTTTCGTAAAGCTTGAATATTTATAAATATTCAGAATAGCCAAAATCAAAAAAACTCTGATGAGTTTGTGAGTTTTTTGGATGTCTTAAATTTGCTTCTAGCAAATTTAATGAACCTGAAAATCATGATTTTCTTGTGCTCAAGGAACTACACACCATAAATGGTGTAGTTTTGTCAAGTTCCTTGACATAGCGAAATAATTATAAAGAATAATGCATATAAAATGATTATAGATTTAAAAAATGAGAGAGAATTAACTTTAGACTTAGGAGTAGCAATCTTCGAAAGATTTAAAAAGCCAGTCTTATAATTTTTATAATTCCAGAGTCCTGAGATTATTACTGGAAGATAAATATCTCCAAATGCATATCCTACAGCCCAAACATACAAAATTAAAACCTGAAGAAACCAAAGAGTTGCTTGAGCAATATAATGTTTCTCTATCACAATTACCAAAAATAAAATCTGAAGACTCTGCAATTCCGGAAGGCTGCCAAAGAGGGGATGTAATAAAAATAGAGCGCAAAGAAAAGAATGGAAATGTAGTATCATTTAGGGTAATAGTTTAAGATGCAAAAACATAAAAATATTATAATTAAAAAGTATTTAGAACAGCATTCGCTAGTTGAATCTAACATTATTTCTTTTAATGACTTTATTAATAATAAAATGCAGCACATTATTAATGAAATTAATGAAACTATAAACAATGAAGAGGTTGAAATAAAAATTGGCAAAATCAGAATAGAGAAACCAAATATTATCGAAGCTGATGGAAGCGCAACAATTGTTACACCTGCTATTGCCAGGCTTAGAAATCTTACTTATGCCGCACCATTATATACTGAACTAACTGTAAAATATGGCGACCAAAGCGACAGTTCTGAAGTTGAAATTGGAAGAATACCTGTTATGGTAAGAAGCGCTGCATGCAATACATATGGCATGAGCAAAGATGAATTAATAGCAAATTATATGGACCCGCTTGATTGCGGAGGTTATTTTATAATCAATGGAAATGAGAGAGTAATGGTAATGAGCGAGGACCTTGCTCCAAACCAACCGTTCATTGAGGAAGGAAGATTGGGATTAACACTAAGGGTATTTTCACAAAGAGGGTCCTACAGAATACCTACAACTATTTCAGAAACAAATGAAGGAATTCTTGAACTTACGTTTAGCCGATTAAAAAATATTCCTCTAATTGTTGTTCTCAAAGCACTTGGAATGACAAAAGAGGCTGAAATAGCAAAAGTTATAGGATATGAAAATGATTGCTTGATTGTTAATCTTTATGAATTTGCAAATATACAAAATACAGAAGATGCAATGGTATATATTGCTGAGAAGTCTAATATTCAAGGCACTAAAAAAGAAATTCTTGACAGGGTAAAGCAAAGAATGGACTCTTTTCTATTACCCCATATAGGACTTGATAAAAATGCACGAAATGAAAAAGCAGCTACTTTGGGCAGGCTTTTGAGAATTTATCTAAAAGCAAAGGAAGATAATAAGATAAGAACTGATAAAGATCATTACGCAAACAAAAGAGTAAAGCTTTCTGGTGACTTAATGACAGATTTATTCAGAGTTAATATGGGTATTCTTGTTAGAGATATACAATATTCATTGCAAAAAGTTGCGAGAAGAAAAAAATTTTATTCTGTCAAGACAATAGCAAAGTCAACTTTATTCAGCCAAAGAATTGAAAGTGCAATTGCCACAGGCTCATGGATTGGCGAGAAAACAGGAGTCACACAAAATATGGACAAAACAAACTATCTCGCAATGCTATCACAACTTCAAAGAGTTTCCAGTACTTTGCCGGGGGAGCAGGAAAACTTCATGGCAAGGACGTTACATCCAACCCATTATGGAAGATTCTGCCCAACAGAAACACCTGAAGGAACAGAGATTGGATTGAGAAAAAATTTAGCTATTATGGCTAAAATATCTACTGCTATAAGTTTTGATGAAAATTCTTTAATGAAGAAATTTATAGATTGCGGATTAGTTAAAGAAAATAGAGACTTTGATGTATTCTTTAATGGAAGATTTATCGGCTTTGCTAATGAGGATTTTACAAAGAGGGTTAGAGAAAAAAGAAGAGCTGATGAATTTCCAAAGGAATTAAGTACAAGGAGCAGTAAATTACTAGGCCAGATTACAATGTCAACTGAAGTTGGAAGAGTATTAAGGCCACTAATTGTTGTAGAAAATGGAGCAAGTAAATTAAAAGATGAACATTTTGTTTTATTGGAAGAAAATAAAATAAAATGGAAAGATCTTCTTAATGAAGGACTAATTGAATACATTGATGCTGCTGAAGAAGAAAATGCATTAGTTGCTTTAAGAACAGAAGAAATAACTAAAGACCATACTCACTTGGAAATTAATCCTATTGATTTATTTGGCGTAATAACAAGCCTTGTTCCATTTGCAAACCACGACCAGTCATCCAGGCTACTTAGAGGAAGCAAGACATTAAAGCAATCGCTTGGGATTTATGCTGCAAATTATCTTGTAAGATTAGATACAGATGTTTCTATTCTTCATTATCCACAAAAGCCTCTTGTAAGAAGCTTTGTATATGATACTTTAGCTGTTTATCCTTCAGGACAAAATATTATTGTTGCAATAATGCCATATGAAGGGTATAATATTGAAGATGCTGTTGTTCTAAACAAAGCAAGTGTTGACAGAGGAATGGGAAGAAGCACTTATTTCCGGCCATATTCTGCGACTGAATTACAGTATGCTGGCGGGTTAGCAGATGAGATTACAGTGCCTCAAAAAGACGTTTCAGGATACAGAACAGAAGCCTCATATAAATTTTTAGAAGATGATGGAATTGCATATCCTGAAGCTGATATGAATGAAGGTGATGTTATAATTGGAAAACTAACTCCTCCTAAATTCTTAAGTGAGGCAAAAGATATTAGCATACAAGCAAAGAAAGAAGCAAGCTCGGCAATAAGGCAAGAAGAAAGAGGAACTGTTGATGCTGTTTTTATTACAGCTGACCATGAAGGAAATAAAATTGCGCAAGTAAGAACAAGAGATTCAAGATTGCCAGAACCAGGAGACAAATTCTCTACACCCCATGGACAGAAAGGAGTTGTTGGACTAATTGCAAATGGGGAGGATATTCCATTCACAGTAAGAGGAGTCAGGCCAGATTTAATGTTCAATCCTCATGGTATACCTAGCAGAATGACTATCGGTTACTTAATAGAATTGCTTGCAGGCAAAACTGCTGCAACAACTGGAAAAATAATTGATGGCACTCCTTTTACTGGACAGAGTGTTGGAGAATTAGAAGTACAATTGAAAGAAATGGGCTTTAGTTACGACGGAAAAGAAACAATGTACAATGGAATAACTGGAAAGAAAATGGATGCTAAAATCTACATTGGGAATATGTATTATTTGAAATTAAAATATATGGTAAAAAATAGATTGCATGCAAGAGCATCTGGAAAAGTTGCTCTGCTTACAAGACAACCAATTGAAGGAAGAGCAAGAGGCGGAGGATTAAGATTAGGAGAAATGGAGCAGCAAGCATTGGCAGGACATGGAGCTTCATTGCTGTTGAAAGAAAGATATGATTCTGATAAAACTGTTATATTTGTATGCAAACACTGCGGAAGCATTGGATATGAAGATACTATAAGAAATAAGACAGTATGCCCATTATGCGGTGGTGCAGAATCAGACCCTATTGAGATTTCATATGCATTTAAATTACTGGTAGATGAGTTATTAGGATTTGGCATTCATACCAGCTTTGAATTAAAGAATAAATACGAGCAATGATGAGAAAGTTACATTTCAGGAAACAGGTCAGAGCATTAAGGTTTAGTCTTCTTAGCCCCGAGCAGATTAAAAAAATGAGCTCTGCAAAGATTGTCACACCTGAACTTTATGATATTGATGGGTTCCCAGTTGATGGAGGATTAATGGATTTGAGATTGGGAGCAATAGACCCAGGGGTAAGATGCAGAACCTGCGGAAAAAGAATAAAAGAATGTCCCGGGCATCCCGGGCATATTGAATTGGCAAGGCCTCTTTTGCATATAAAATATATTCCTCTAATTGAACTGTCTTTGAGAAGCTTCTGCCCATATTGCGGAAAGCTTACACTTAGCGATGAAAAACAAAAAGAGTTGAGCCCGAGCATAAGAGCCAAGAAAGCGCGAGATGCAAAAAAATGCCCATATTGCGGGGAAACAATTGAAAGAGTTAAATTAGAAAAGCCAAGCACATTCATGTCCGGCAAAAAGAGGCTTTCTCCTATTGAAATCAGGGAACGGCTTGTTAATATTCCAGATGACGAATTCAAGAAAATAGGAATTAACCCTAAAACATGCAGGCCTGAATGGGCAATATTATCACTATTGCTTGTACCTTCTGTAACAGTAAGACCATCTATCACACTAGAATCCGGAGAAAGAAGTGAAGACGCATTAACTCATAAGCTGTCTGATATTATAAGGTCAAATCAAAGATTATGGGAAAACCTTAATGCTGGAGCTCCTGAAGTTATTATTGAAGACTTATGGGATTTGCTGCAGTATCATATTACAACTTTCTTTGACAATAATACCCCAAAGATTCCTCCTGCAAGACATAGATCCGGGCAACCATTGAAAACAATGACAGACAGAATTAAAGGAAAAGAAGGAAGAATTAGACATAATCTTGCCGGAAAGAGAGTTAACTATTCTGGAAGAACTGTTATTTCTCCTGATCCGTGCATAAAGCTAAATGAAATTGGCATCCCATATGAAGTTGCAAAAATAATTACTGTTGCAGAATCTGTAACAACTATGAATATAGAAGAGATGAAAGAGCTTATTAGAAGAGGAGCAAATTATCCTGGAGCAAATTATGTAATCAGAACTGATGGCAAGAAAAAGAGAATTACAGATGACTTGAAAGAAGAATTATGCATTGAAATACAGCCAGGATATAAGATTGAAAGACACTTAAGAGATGGAGATATTGTATTGTTTAACAGACATCCTTCATTGCACAAGCAGAGCTTGATGGCGCATTATGTAAGGGTCTTGCCTAACAGGACATTCAGGCTTCATCCTGGCGCTGCAGAGCCTTACAATGCAGACTATGATGGAGATGAATGCAATATCCATAGCCCCCAGACTGAAGAAGCACTTGCAGAAGCTAAAATTCTTCTTGATGTAAGCAAGAATATTATTTCTTCAAAAAATAATATGAACTTAATTGGAACAAAAGCTGATGCTGTAACTGGAGCATATATATTAAGCAAGAGCAAGCTCACAAAAGAAGAAGCAGACCAGCTATTGTTTAGTTCCGGTGTTATGAATTTAGCGAAAGGCAAAGAAATAAGTGGCAGGGAAGTTTTTAGCCAGATACTTCCTAAAGGCTCAAGCATCAAAGTCCATGAAGAAATTACAGGCGCAAATTCATTTGGTGTTGAAGATGGAGAAATGGTCAAGATTATTGACAGAGAGTCTGGAAGAGATATAACAATGGAAACAATAGACAAGGCATTCAGACTAGGCACAACTTATCTTTCAAGAAAAGGGTATACATTATCTGTACAAGACTTAAGTGTTTCTGAAAAAGTTAAGAAAATGACTGATGAAGTTGTTGTTGCAGCTGAAAAGAAAACTGCTGAAATAATCAAAGAATATGAGTCTGGAAATCTTATACTTATTCCAGGAAAAACTCTTGAAGAGACAAGAGAGACAAGAATTTCTCAAGTTCTAAATGAAGTAAGAACTGAATCAGGCAGAATTGTACAATCAAATTTTCCGGTGGATGGCAATGTCAATAAAATGATAACTCCTAAAGCTGCAGGAAGCATGCTTAACATAACTCAGATTGGCTGTTGTGTAGGACAACAGATTTTATGGAATAAGAGAGTTAGTTTTGGATATACAAATAGAACATTGTCCTTCTTCAAAGAAGGAGACCTCTCTCCAGAAGCAAGAGGTTTTATCAAGTCTGCATTCTTCAATGGATTGAAACCTTCTGAATTTTTCTTTGGAGCAATAACAGGAAGAGACAGCTTAATGGATACAGCATTAAGAACACCCAAGTCAGGATACTTATACAGAAGGCTTGTGAGCGCATTACAAGATTTGAAAGTTGAGTATGATGGAACAGTCAGAGATGCTTCTGAAAATATTATTCAATTTGTGTGGGGTGACGACGGAAAAGATGTTTCTAAATTACATTTGAAAGAAAATAAAGTGGCGCCAGGAGAAGCTGTAGGGGTTGTAACAGCACAATCATTTGGAGAAGCATCCACACAGATGGTATTAAGAGTATTCCACCATGCGGGAGTTGCACAAATGCAAATTACATTAGGACTGCCAAGATTAATTGAAATTCTTGATGCAAGAAAAATTCCTTCAACACCATCTATGGAAATTTATCTTGAGAGAGGATTCAATAATGAGAAGGAAGCAAGAGTTATTGCTGAGAAAATAAAAGAAGTTAAATTGAAAGAAATAATTTCTGAAATAAAGATTGATTTTGGAAATAAAAAGATTGAAATTGAACTGGACGCAAAGGCATTAAAATCTGTTCATGTAGGTGCACAAAAGATTATTGAAAGATTGAATGAGAAATTGATTAATGCAAAAGGAAAAGACTTTAAGATAAGTATTAATGTTTCTGACTTAGACTTTAAAGCAATATATAAATTGAAAGAAAAATTAAAAGACACAATAATTTCCGGCGTAAAAGGAATAACCCAGGTTGTTGTGTCAAATAAAGGCAAAGACTTTATTGTTTTGACAGCTGGCTCGAATATGAAAGAGGTAAGGGAAATTAAAGGAGTTGATAAGGATAGGATGACGAGCAATGATATTTATGATGTAAATAATGTTCTCGGAATTGAAGCAGCAAGACAAACTATAATTAACGAAATCAAGAAAATTATTGAGAGCCAGGGACTTGATATTAATGAGAGGCATTTGAAATTAGTTGCTGATTCAATGACTTCATCGGGGGTTATAAAAGGAGTTACAAGAATGGGGATTATATCTGATAAAGCAAGCATTCTTGCAAGAGCAACATTTGAAACACCTGATAAACAAATAATTAATGCTACAATGCATGGCGGAAGAGATGAACTTAAATCTGTTATAGAAAATATCCTTCTTAACCAGCCAATTCCAGTTGGAACAGGGTTGCCAGGGCTTCTTGTAAGAGTTACAGGCCCTTTAGTAAACAAAGAACTTGAAAAAGAGAAGAAGAAAAAAGAGGATTAATTAAGATAAATTTATAAAGTTGTTTGATGAAAAAAGCCTATAAAAATGATTGGAAAATTTTTTAATCTGTATGAAATTTGCTTGATTAAAATCAGGAATTCTCGATATTAAGATGTCAATAATAAATATGCAAACTATGAGGTATATAAATTTGTTAGACAGAACCTCAAATGTTAAAACAAGAAAATGCTTTATATACAACAATACAATTATTTTCGCTGTTCCTAAAAAACTTGTTTCTAAAGCTATTGGGCCAGATGCATTAAATGTAAAAAGAATTCAGCAAAATCTTGGCAAGAGAATAAGAATAATTGAAGAAGCAGAAAGTTTAGGAGATGCAAAAAGATTTGTTGAAGATATTGTATCGCCAATAAGATTCAAATCACTTGAACAAAGGGGAGGATTATTTATATTAACAGCCGGCGGGACACAAAATAAGGCTGCTTTGATAGGACGAGACAAAAAAAGATTGGAAGAATTAAAACAAATACTGCAAGATTGTTTTACAATTAACTTAAAAATTGTCTAGATCTTACATCTAAAGATTTAAAAACCAAAATAATTAGCTAAAAATATGGGACTAAAAAATGCAATGAAATTAATGAAAAATAGGCGAAAATTTAGATGGAGCCAGAGAGAATATAAAGCAAGGGCTATGAATTTGCAAAAAAAAGTTGATCCTCTTGAAGGGGCATCACAAGCAAAGGGAATTGTAATTTCAAAATTCCAAAAAGAAGCAAAACAGCCAAATTCTGCAATGAGAAAATGCTGCAAGGTGCAGTTAATCAAAAATGGAATCCAGGTTGGAGCATTCATTCCTGGAAATTTAGCGCAGAGATTTATTGATGAACACGATGAAGTTATTATCCAAAGAATTGGCGGGGGAATGGGAAGAACTAAGGGAGATATTCCTGGAATCAGATTTTCAGTCATCAAAGTAAATGATCAGCCTTTACGACTGCTTGTAAAAGGCAAGATAGAGAAGGGCAGAAGATAAAATGACATGGATTGATACAGTTTGCCAGACAGTTGGAAGCAATGCAACATTAGAATTAGTTGAGTCTGATGAAAAAGAATCTGTTGGTGTTGATGGTTTAAGGCAATTGGGTGCATGTGTGGGACAAATGGTAACTTATAAAAGTATTGTGAATGGAGCAGTTTATCAAGGAATTTTAAGATTTGACAGAGGAGGAATTGACATACTTCAAAGAAAGAATCCTTCTGCAAATATTCCTTTTAGAGATGAAGACAATGAAATGCCAAAGTTCTTTTATATAGAACATGGCTTTTATTCAGAAATATTAAAATTTAAATTATCTTATGAACCTGATGATTATGATGAATTGCAGGCTATTTTTGGAATTAATGAACAAAATAAAATTGTCAGGAGAGCAGCATAATGGCAGAAGAAAAAAATAAAGATATTGAATTTAAATTATTTGATTTATATGATGTTTCAGATATAAAAATAAAAGACCCTGCTCTTAAGCCTTTTATTAATTTAGAGCCAAAGTTGCTTCTTAAATCACAGGGAAGAAATATTGAGAAATTTGCAAATACAAAAGTCAATATCGTTGAAAGACTTGCAAATAGGCTTGCTGTTCCCGGGCATGCAGGCAAGAAACATAGAATAATCACAAGCTGGAGTTCTGGAAAATATAATATGAACATGAAAACAGTTCTTAAGGTTCTTCAACTTATACAGGAAAGGACAAAGAAAAATCCGGTGCAGGTTTTAGTTGATGCTGTTAATTATGGCTCTCCAAGAGATGAGATTACAGTAATTGAATCTGGCGGAGCAAGGTATCCACAGGCTGTTGACTGCAGTCCAAGCAGGCGCGTCAATTTGGCAATAAGATGGTTTGTGCAAGGAGCTTATGGAAAAGCATTTGGCAAAAAGAAAAAGATAGCTGAAACTCTTACAAATGAAATTGTAATGGCTTCTGAAAATAATATGGAAAGCTTTGCAGCCGGCAAGAGAAACGAGGCTGAAAAGCAGGCTGATTCTGCGAGATAAATTTATTAATAATCTTATTTTAAAACATAAATGGAATTATGGCCGAATTATCTTAGTCTTCCAGAACATTTGGGTAATATTTATTTTCATGGTTCGAGAAAAGAAAGAAAAATTGCATTAACTTATGATGACTCTCTTTCAGAAGAGACTCTTGGATTATTAAAACTTTTAAAAAAATTTAACATTAAAGCAACTTTTTTTATTGAGGGAAAAAGAATCGAAGGCAGAGAGAATATTTTGAAAAAAATAAAGAAAGATAAACATGAAATTGGAAATCATACTTTTTCGCATAAATCCTTGCTGTTTAAATCTAAAAAATTTATTGAAGATGAGATTGAAGAGACAGATAAATTATTGGGTATAAAAACAAAGATTATGAGACCACCATATCTGCGCATTGGATTTAATGCTTATAATGTATGCAAAAAACTTGGGAAAAAAATTGTTTATTGCGATGCAATTTCTCATAACTGGAGATTGAAAGGCGTTGAATACGCGGTTGATAATGTTTTGAGAAAAACAAGAAATGGCTCTATTATCAATATGCATGACTATCTTGAAAATATTGGCAGAAACAAAGACATTATTGAAATAACAAAAAGAGCGATAATTGAATTAAAGAAAAGGCATTATAAATTCATAACTATATCTAACCTTCTGGAGAAGTGTCTGTAAAAACTATAATTTATTTATTAATAATATTTATAAAGTCAAAAATAATCAAAATAAAATGTCAAGACAAAAAACAAAGGGAACCAAGGCTGTTCCACAGGCAATGAGGCAAAATTCTTTTTATTTATACAGGCATCAGCCAAACCAGCGCAGTTCTGTAGTCAAACATCCGAGACAATATTATACAAAACATTGCAGTTCTCTTGAACTTGAACATGACTCTTTTTTTGGAAGAAGCAGATATAGTTTTGCAGATTAATTTCCTAATCGGGTAAAGCTTTAAAAAGCTATTTTCTTATGGAAGCTTATTCCAAATTAGCGCAAAATGGCAGACAAAGAAGCATCATTAGACAAGATAAAAAGGCTGATTTCAAGCCAGAAAAACATAAGAAACATAGCGACAAGCGCGCATATTCACCACGGCAAATGTGTGGCAGGCGATACAAGATTGGTTTTGACAAATGGGCAGGCAAAAAATGCCAAAGATATTTTTGAAGAAGTTGCAAAAGATGGCAAAGTTTATGAGGAAAATGAGGAACATACTGTTTTTGTGCCAAATAAAGAGATAGAAATATTTTCATTAAATAAACTGACTGGAAGCATTGAGAAAAAAACGATTCAGTATGCATGGAGACTGAAAGGCGGAAGAACAATAAGAATAACTTTAAGGAACGGATTTGAAATGGTGACTACTCCTGAGCATAAATATATTGCATTAAGGAACGGATTTGAAGATGTTGAAGTAAAGGATTTGAAATTAGGAGATAGAATAGTTTGTTCAAGAAAATTAAATGTTGATAGCAATATGGATGTCAAAAAAGCAATTCTTGAGAAGCTTTCTAAGAAGAACTTTTATGTTAAGCTTAAAGAAAATTTTGCAAATGTATTAAAGAATAAAATTTTGAAGTTTGGAATAAAGAAGATAAAAATTAGTATAAAACAAAAATCATTTTATCATGGAATTTGGCAGAATAGATATAACTTAAAAGATTTTGTTGAAATATGCAGAATATTTAATATTTCATTAGCTGATGCTTATGATAAAATAGAGAGTATATGGTTTAGAACTGGAAAACAAAGAGGGCAAAATTCTATTGCGATAAAATTGCCTCAAAACTTTGAAGAGTTATTTTATATTGCAGGATTATTTATTGGTGATGGCTCTAATAAAAAATTTATTGCTGGAAAACAGGAACTTGCTGAAAAAGTAGTTGTATTTTTTGAAAAACTTGGAGTTGAAGTAAAAAAAGTTGAAAGAATTGATAAAACGCCTGAAGTGCATACGAATATGACTTTTGCCGAAATATTAAACAGCTTATTTGATTATCCTTTAAGGCAAAAATCACATAATATTAAAATTTCTGATTTTGTATGGCAAAATTCAAATAAGAATATTACAAATTTATTGAGCGGCTATTTTGATACTGATGGATGTGTTGAAAAATCAAGAAGTGCAATTACAATAAGCTCTGCAAGCAACCAGATGATAAAAGATTTGCATTTGCTTTTATTAAGATTTGGCTGTATTGGAATAAAAGAAAAAGACAACACCCTTGCGATTTCAGGAGTTTCTGCAATTAATTTTGAAAAAGAAATCGGGTTTGGATTATATGAGAAAGCTGAAAAATTAAAAATTTTAATTGAAAAAGCATCAGGAAGCATTGTTTGTGATAAAGTAAGGTCTGGAAATCAAATGATGATGTTAAATAAGAAGATAAAAGATTTTGCAAATGAAGAACTTGCGTATATTGATGTTACAAAAATAGAAGAAGGATTTGAAGATATTGTTTATGATTTTACAATTCCTGTAACTCATAATTTTATTGCTGGCGGAATGGTTATACACAATACGGCATTTACAGATAATCTTTTGGCTGCTGCAGGAATGATGGCTGAAAAAAATGCAGGAAATTTAGATGAAGGAATGACTACATGGCAGCACGCTGATGAACAGGAAAGGCTTATGACTGTTGATGCTGCAAATGTTTCAATGGTTCACGAATATCATGGGCAGGAATATCTGATTAATTTGATTGATACTCCCGGGCATGTTGATTTTTCCGGAAATGTTACAAGAGCAATGAGAGCTATTGACGGCACATTTGTTCTTGTCTGCGCTTCAGAAGGAATTATGCCGCAAACAGAAACTGTTTTGAAGCAGGCACTAAGAGAGAGGGTAAAGCCAATTTTGTTTATTAATAAAGTTGACAGACTAATCAAAGAATTGAAATTAAATCCTGAACAAATGCAACAGAGATTTATGAAAATAATTGAAGCGTTTAATAATTTAATAATGCAAATTGCAGAGCCTGAATATAAAGAAAAATGGAAAGTCAATGTTCTTGATGGAAGCGTTGCATTTGGAAGTGCAAGAGACAACTGGGCATTATCAATCCCCTTTATGAAGAAAAAGAATATAAGCTTTAAGGATATTTACAAAATTTATGAATTAGAAGGCGAAGAAAGAAAAAAATGGGTTTGGGAATATGCTCCTTTGCATGAAGTTGTTCTTGATATGGCTGTTAAGCATCTGCCTAATCCAATTGAAGCCCAGAAATATAGGATTCCAAAAATCTGGACAGGTGATTTGAACAGCAAGTTTGGCAAGGATTTACTGGCATGCAATAAAGAAGGAGAGGTGGCATTTATTATTACAAAAATTGTAATTGACCCAAGGTCTGGAAAGGAAATTTCAGCAGGGCGCTTGTATTCCGGAACAATTGTAAATGGAATGGAAGTTTATGCCAATAAATCCAAGACTAAAGGGAAGATACAGCAGGTTTTAGTTTACAATGGAATTAAGCCAGAACAATTAGAAAGAGTTCCTGCCGGCAATGTACTTGCAGTTTCAGGATTGAATGCAGATGTCGGAGATACAATAACTATTACAGAGCAGACTCCATTTGAAGAAATTAGGCATTTATTTCAGCCAGTTATTACAAAATCAATTGAAGTTGTAAGGTCGGCTGACCTGCCAAAATTAATTGAAGTTTTGAGAAAGGTTTCAAAGGAAGACCCTAGCATTAAAGTTGAAATCAATGAAGAGACTGGCGAAAATTTAATTTCTGGTATGGGCGAACTTCACCTAGAGATTATAGAAGGAAGAATCAAGAGCGAGAAAGGGCTTGAAGTAAAAACCGGGGCCCCTATTGTTGTATATAGGGAAACAATTTCAAAACCCTGCGGAGAGCTTGAAGTCAGAACACCAAACGGGCATAACATCTTTCACTTTAGCATGGAGCCATTAGAAGATAATGTTTATGAAACAATTGAAAGAGGCGAACTGCCTGAAGTGAGATTCAAGAAAAAAGTTGAAGATGTATGGAAGAAGCTTTCTGGATTAGGGATTTCAAATGAAGAAGCAAGACAGTATAGGGAGATTTACAAAGGAAATGTTTTCGAGGACAGGACAAGAGGAATTGTTCTTTTAGGCGAGATTATAGACTCGATTATGGATGGATGGAAATTAGTTGTTGACGGTGGGCCATTAGCTAAAGAGCCTTTAATGAAATCAAAGCTGATTTTACATGATATAAGAATTCACGTTGACCATATGCATAGAGGGCCTGCACAGGTTTATCCAGCTGTTAGGCTTGGAATGTTTGAATGCATGAAGAAATGCGGGCCTGCAATACTTGAGCCAATTCAAACACATATGATTGAAGCGCCTATTGAATTTATGGGGGCTGTTACACAATTAGTTGGAAGCAAGAGAGGAGTTTTAATTAATGTTGAGCAGAGAGAATCAGAAGTATTTATCAAAGCTAAAATCCCGGTAGCTGAAATGATTGGATGGAGCAATGATTTAAGAAGTGCGACAGAAGGAAGAGGAGTTTCAAGCTTAATGGACCAGACATTCCAGAAGCTACCTTCTAACCTGCAGTATGGAGTTATTAGGAAGATAAGAGACAGAAAGGGATTGGCTGAGCATCAGTAAATATTTATTCTTGAAATAACTATTAGCTATATGAAATTTGGAAGAATAACTCCTTCAGGATTGATAGGAATGGCTGTTTGTACTTATATTATCACAGGTGCTTTGACAATTGGCAGTTTTTTTCTGGGAGATATTTTCTCCAAGCCAGAAACGCTTCGAAGGTTTATTTGCCAGTCAAATTTGAAACAACTTTCTATTGCTTTAGAGCAGTATCATGATAAATATAAAGAATATCCTGACAGATTAAGCAGGATTTATCCTGAAATTTTAGAGGAAACAAGCATTTTTGTCTGCCCTTGCTCTTATGATAAAATTAAAGAAGGAGAAATTGAAGAAGTAAGAAGCTCAATTGAGAGAGATGGAAGCTATGCTTATTTCCCTCCAAATGAAAATTCAAGGGAAGAGGATATTATATTTGCAGAAAAAAGATTGTCAAATCATAAAAAAGGAATTTTTGCTAGTAATTATGATTCTGGCACTTATTGGATTGGAGAAAAAGAGAGGAATTACTGGCATGATGTCGCTGTTGCTGCAGGCGGATTTGCTGCTGGAGGTTTAGTTGGATTTTTAATTGGAAGAAGAAAATGAACTGATAAATGATAGCGAATAATACAATAATATTTATAACTTTTTTTAATTTCACAATGCTATGAGCAGTGAGCTAGATGAAAGATATATAACGCAGGAATTTTTGTCAAAGAGCTTTCAGTCTTCAAGTAAGGAGGAATCAAAAAGAAAATATATTGCTTTTAGAGACAGATTGAATCAAGCAAGAGCAAGGGGAGGAAAAGACCCCATATATGACTCTGAATTATGCGATATCTTGACTGCATATTTAAGCTCAGATACACAATCACAATAATCTTTAAATAATTCTAATCTGGAATTCTTTTATGTCAGATGCATTAACCGATATTGCAAGGAATGAAGAACTTGCTGAAGAAAACTCAAGAATTAATCAACTAGAATTAGATTTCTGCAAAAATCCATCTACTGACAAAGCAAAAAAATTAATCCAAAAATTGAAGGGGCTGGTAGGCATGAAATCAGGATACTGGAATTCTTCTCCAAGAAGCTGGGCATATGAGAGAATTTCTTTGTATACAGATTTTATGCAATACCCTAATTCAGCAGATGAAATTAAAAAGGCAGTTAAAAGTCAGCAGCAATACCAATTTCATTTTGCTGTTGGAGGGCATGAAAGATTAATGGGCGAGCGGAAAGATGTAGCTATTATTGCATTAAGAAAAAAGTATCAAGATGTCCCTCATGCATTTAAGGCAGTTGTTGAAGATGATGGAAGATTAAATTTAGAGAAAATAAGCTGTGTAGAGTGTGTTAACGGAAGAGGATGCAGCCTGACTAACGCTTGTAACTGCTATAATCAAGAAGAGTATGAAACAAGAGTAAGAAGAGTCAAAATAGGAAAGTTACTCGTGCAAAGATTATTATAGAAAATTTCACAGGATTTTTAATAAGAAAGATAGTTCCTAATGGAACCAGCGCAAGAGTAAACTGTCCAAAGGAATATTTAGGGAAAGAAGCTTATTTAGTAATTCTCGAAGATAAAAATGAGAAATAATTCTATTATACTTGAAAGGAAATTACTGATTATAGGCAGAGTTGTTCGTTTGTAGAGAACAAACTGGTGAAAAGTGTTGGAAGAGTGCTTGTCTTAATGTGAAACTACGGTGACCCAAATTAAGATGAATTTCTTGCGCTCAATCAAACTCCTATATGGATATTAATAGTTGAAACTATATAATCTTTTGTTTTGTTTCAAAGATACTGTTTATATAAGTAAATTTTTAAACCCGCATTTTTCTTTAAGTGGATGATAGAAGTAGATTACTCTAATAATCGAGTTGAACTGAATGTTCTGCTTGGAGCATTGAGGATTTTGCAGGAGAAATACAAAAGAAAGAAAAGATTTGCTATTCCATTGAAAGAAGTTGGCATTCCTGCTTGGGAATATAGGGATTATCTTGAAGCTCTATGCCCGAAAATAAATGAAAAATACCAGCAGCTTGTTGGGCAGGCAGCTGTTATGGGATATGTTTTTGTAATAGATAATGGAAAGCCGATTACTGCAAGAGAAATAGAAAACTGCGAGTCAATTATATTTTTGTCTTTTGAAAAAACAAGATTATTTGTCACAGAATCAGGATTGGAGTTTCTTGCTTCTAAATAGACAGCATAAAATATATAAATGTAGGGAAATAACATCTTTTATGGAAACAATAACAATACCAAGAGAAGAATATGAAAGATTAAAAATGCAGGCAAATATAGACATAGATTTATTAAAGCAGTTAATTTCAAGCTTTAAAGACATAAGCGGCGGCAGAGTAAGAAGAGTCAAGTAAATTTATCTTTATTCTTAGCTAAATTTTCTATTTCTTCCTTAAAGAAATCCAGTAATAATCTTATTGTGTTTATCACTTTTTGCTGGTCTTTTTTGTCGCGGATTGCAACCATAAATACAGACTCTAAATCTTCATAAATCAGACAATAACATGCCTTGCCTCTCTAACCACTCGACACCAAGAGGAGTTCCATATTTTGGGTTTTCGACAAGCTTGTCTTCTATTTTATCAACTCTTTCCTGAAAAGCATTATCAAACTTCTTTAGTTCTTCATTAAATCTGTCAGAGTAATACACCCTCTATATCTTTTTATGTTCATTATCATATTAAACAAATGGTATAATTTAAAGGTCTGCGGAAACCTAGTGTATGTATGCCCATGAAATCAGCCATGCTTGAAAAACTTTAAAAATGCACTTTCAATTTAATTTTTATAAAAATAAAGTATAGTGAAAGACATAAGTCTTTCCCTATCTAGTCAACGACAAACTGCAGAAATA
>CAYIRC010000001.1:63489-87272 GCA_964365855.1 Candidatus Woesearchaeota archaeon | reverse complement strand
AGATAAAATATTTCATTTTTTGATTCAAAAACTTTGAAATTGTAGCCGAGTCTCATTAAAAGATTCTCCACCCATCTTCTTTGAGGGTGCCTCATGGGCTTGCCTGAAAGCTTTTTTGTTGGGAAGCTTAATAATAGATATTTTACATCAACTTGTTTTATTACTTCCTCGGACAGCTTATGACTTTTTTTTTCAATTATATCTAAAACTTTTAGGACCAGGCCCAAATCTGCTTTAGGAAGAGGAAGGTCCTTAATTTTCCTGATGTCATATACAAAAACCTTGCCATCAATATCTCTAGCTCTAAAATACTCTTCAATAATTTCTAGCTCATCTTCTTTAATATCCGATGCATAATATTTAACTCCTAACTCTGCCAAGGCTAAAGGATTTAGACCACAAGCCAGGTCTAATATTGAGTGTATATTTAAACCACTGATTATTTTTTTTAATTCTGGGTAAAAATCAAATCTCTCTTGTGTTGAAACATGAGTCTTGAGAAGGTCTTCAATTCGATTTTCTTTGAGCATTTTTAATCTGTCTTTAAAATTTATTTGGAATTGACCTGAATATTTTCTTAATTCAGCACGGACTAGTTTGACAAGAATTTTAATTTCTGAAGATTTCAATTTAAATAAATCTGACTTCTGTATGTGCCTAATTATTGATTCTTCTACAATAGAATCTGAAATACCAGCTAATTCTTTTTTTTGCTTGATTTTTTTGACTATTTCTTTAAGTTTTTCTTCCATGTTATTCTAAAAAAAGTTAAAGTATAAAAATGTGACTTCAAGAGCAATCTATATAAATTATCCTAAATACTCTGAATCATGGAAAAAAGAGGAATGAGCCATATAGAGATAATATTGGCATTTGTAATATTTGTAAGCTTTATAAGCTTTGCATTTTATTTTTTTGGACCAGCTAATATATCGAGACTAATAGAGACTTCCTTAGATTATACTTCTAGAGAGATTTTGAAAAATGTTACTACCTATCTAGAAATTTATACTGTAAATATAAATACACAAAAAAATGTGCCTGACAGAATTACTATTGATATTAAAGATATCCCAAGTTATAAAAATGTTCGAATTGAAAATTATTCTCAATTTGTTTTGCCATCATATAGGTCTAGTGATGGATTAATCCATGTTGACAGAAAAGGAAGCAACTTTTTAATAATTGAAGCAAGTGAGGAATTTGATGCTGGTGAAATATTAAACGGAGTATTGCATCTTGAATATTATGAGATATCTTCTAAGAATAAAAGGAAGGTTATCTCTGAAAAAAAAGTCTTAAAATTAAATGAAAGTTATTACAAGGATTATCTCCTATTAAAACAAAAAATTTTTAATTTGCCTGGTAGAGTTAATTTTGGATTTGACTTTATATCTTCAAATAGTCAAATAGAAGCGCAAAGAAAGATACCTGCGGACTTAGATGTATTTGCAAGAAAAGAAAGAGCAGAAATATTAAGCAAAGATGGGTCATTAAATTTCGCTGACTTAATAATAAGAGTATGGTAAACAAAAAAGGATGGTTAAGAATCGCAGAAGCAAGCATAGCTGCTCTAATTGTTCTAGGTGTATTGCTTTTAATTTCAGGCAATAAAAAGATTGAACAAAAAACAGATATATCTGAAACTCTCCCGATCATACTTGAAGAAATTTCAAAAAATGTAACATTGAGAGAAGCAATAATTAAATATGACACAAACAAAGCCTCTGCTGAAACTGATCCAGATAATATTGCTATACTAAATGAAGTAAATAAAACTTTATTCATTAGAATCAAAAAAGATTTTAGCTATGCTGTAAGGATTTGCAGGCCTAATGACTTATGCCCATTGAATAATTATCCCAATGCAGAAGAAGTTTACATATCTGAAAGAATTATTAGTTCTACTTTATTAAAATTTGATCCTAAAAAAATAAAATTATTTATTTGGAAAGCTTAGACGATTAACTAATAATCTTTATAAAGTTCTTTATTATAACTAAAGTTATGAAGAGGCTGATTTTATTAGGGTGTTTGCTGTTGTTTGTTATTCCACTTTCCAGTGCATTTATTAATACATGCTCTAATAACAACCAGATAATTATGAGATTATTGGATCGGACAAATTCTCATGGTGCTTTATGGAACGATATAAACTATGAGTACGAGATCTGCTATAACGATATTTTTGGAAGCGATTATAGTGGAAGTTCGCATCCTTTAACCTGTGTAAATCCTGTTGTTTATCTTTTATCTGCAACAAATGCGCATGCCTCTGCAACAGAACAGGAGATTTATAATACACAAGTATGTTTTGGGGATTTATCATGCAAAGTTGCTAATTCTTGTACTGAAGAAGAAAAATGTGTTGTAACCCTGTCTGATGACACTAATGCACATCTCTCTGCCTGCAATGTTGCTGGCTCTTATGCAAAGAAGATCTGCTGTTTATCTAGTCCTCAAGGTCCTGCTGGTGAAATTGGTTCAGTTTATTGGACTGACATGAATGACACCCTAATAAATATCAATTATAAAAATCGATGGGTAAAGCTTGTGGCTGAAACAAGTCTTCCTGATAATGCTGAAATAAAATTTAATATTAAAGAGAAAGACCTTATGTCTGATAATGAAATCTGGACTTTAACTTCTAAAGCAAAAAATGGCAAAGCCATAGCTTTGTGGAAGATAAATCAAACAATGATTGATCTTGGTAATGACTTTGGAGAAGGAGATTTGGAATTTTATTTTAACGCAAGCAGCATTTCTGGAAGGAGCAATGTAAGTGATATATTGAATACTAAGCAAACAGAAGGGCCTAATGGCCGCCCGACAGCGGTAATTTCATTAAAAGAAGGAGTATATTTTATAAATGAAAATATAAATTTTACGCACGCTAGTTATGACCTTGAAAGCCCAGTAAGCGTTACTTGGGATATTGATGATAATACTCACCCGTTGGATGAAATACTTAAGTATAATGACTCTTTTGTTCGTAGTTATCTCGATGCTGGACAAAAGACTATAACCTTAAGAGTTAGTGATGAGCAAGGCAATGTTGCAAGAGACAGAGTTTCAATTTTAGTTGTTGGAAGCCCGGGAATTTATGCATTTATAACCGAGCCAGTGCATTTATCAAAAATTATTGGACTAAAAGTAAAATTTAATGGCGCTAAAAGTTACATTATTAATAACAAATTAGAAGAAACTAACAATGTAATAGAATGTTTAGGAGGAGCGTGCCCTGCTACAACTGAGGGCTGTTATGAAAACAAATGCCAGATAGAGATTCAGGACCCAAATAGTAAGAGAAATGATTTTAAAGGATTAAATTTTACATGGAGTTTTGGAACTAGCTTATGGAAGGTCTCTGGATTAGGAAATGTAT
This sequence comes from Candidatus Woesearchaeota archaeon, assembly GCA_964365855.1. Taxonomy (GTDB): domain Archaea; phylum Nanobdellota; class Nanobdellia; order Pacearchaeales; family GW2011-AR1; genus CAYIRC01. The sequence continues at coordinate 83,887 of CAYIRC010000001.1, read as the reverse complement.
CTGGCAGCAATTATTATCAGAATTATGATAAAAATACAATTGACCTTTTGCTTAAAGAGGAAACATTGGGTCTTTCTACTCACATAATGAATGAATTTGAAATATTTCTTGAGAATGGGTGCAGATTAGGAGGAACAGCCTATTATGAAGATAGCAATCTTTTTGATACCTCTTTGCCAGGGAATTGCGTTGGACAAGATAAGCTCATTGGCACTGCTGATGATTGCTGCCAAGAAGGTTATTCTTGTGTGGAAAAAAATGGAGAAGATGTATGTGATGCACAATCTTGCAATATATTTTATAAAGACAGCGATAATGAATTAAAAAATATTCTCGCTTGTAACGATTACAATAAAGTAACTGGAGATAAAGAATCACAATGCAGAATTGACTGCAATCACGCTAAAGAGAGAGAAAGAAATAACTTGCTAGACTTGTTTAAAGGAAGTTTTACAATTGAAAACGCTTCGTGTGCCTGGATAGACGGGCATTGTGGTTTCGCTTATATCAAAGTGAATAATACTGTCAAAGAGCCTGTCAATGGAAAATGTTTTATTACAACTATTAATGAAGGAGAGTGCATTGGAGATACTCGACCTATAAAGTACATAGTTAATTTGACTATAAATGGAGTAATTCAACCTGATTCAAAAAAAGAATGTGAAAACAGCGCAGATACAACTATTCCTTGCGGGGCATCTATCAAATTGCCTTTTTTTAGCTTATTTAATTTAATATCTACTGTTACTATTTTATTCTTAATTTATATTCTAAATTTTAAAAAATATGAAAAAAATGCTTAATAAGCTTCTTGTCTTTGTTATCCTCCTGTCTATGGGCTTGGCCCTGGCTTCTGCTTCTTTTAATTTAGGAACCTATGATATGATAAAAAATTATACTAATGGGGAAATAATAAAAGGAACGTTTAGCATGAATTTTTCTAATGAAGGCAATTCTAAATTTACGAGCAATTTTGGTGGGGAAACCTCTTTATTAGAATTACTAAAAAAAAGAACTTATCTTCCGGGAGTGAATTTTACTTGCTTTCCAAGCAACTGCAAGGAAGGATTTAAAGAATCTAATCCTGAGATTGTAAAATCTATTGAATTGAAACAAAAAATAAAATCTGGGCTGGTTTTGGAAGGGAAAGATATTGTAATAAAAAATTTCACAATGCATACAGCAAGTGATGCATCGCCAACTTGTTTAAATCAGCTCTCTATTGATTTGTTTAATGACAACGAGAGAGATTTCTATAATGATAATTATCTTGAAGAGATGTGCGGGGCTAAAAATTATGGGTGCTTTATCGACCAAGATACTACTGAGGCAGCAATAACTTCTTCTCCTTATTGTGAAAAAATAACCCTTCCTGCCTCGCCAGCATACTTCCTTGGAGCAGAAGTAAAGAAAGGGGCTAAAAATGGACAACTGAAAATGGAGTTGTATGATGGAAAAATAGATAACTTTCTTGCAAGTTGCATACTACCTGAAAATAATTTGGAGGTTCAAGAGACAGGCTGCACAGTTAATTATTCTTCAAAAATACAATTTGAGGCATTTGTTTGTATTTCAGCAGCATCTGGAACAGATTATAGAATTAAAACAGAGAGCAGTAATGTTTGCGGATTACAAGGTAAAGACCTGTCACAAGGATTTCAATTAGATTATAAAATTTATGCGCATGCTTGGAAATATGGGGTGATTAATAAAGAATTAAATGCCAAACTATATGCTAAACTTAATAATAATGCCAATCTTATTACTGCTTTACAGGATTATATAGACTCTATATATCAATCACAATGCGACCCCAACTGTATAATCCCTCTTGCTATTTCAGGAGTAGCTGGCCAAAATGTAGATTTTAGCAATATTCGTTTAGAATACGACTCCTTGGGCGCGAGTGGAAAAATTAGCGATAAGCTATATGACATTGAGGATATTAATTATACAATTAGTTCTGGCTCTCTTAATTTCAAGTTGGAGTATCTTGGAATTACTGCTCCGAATACGGAAGGAGCAAACAAATTTGAACTAAAATTTGCCGGGACAACTTTATTTAGCAGCCCTGTTGAAATCTCAAGAGGATTAAATTTTGACATAACTCCGAAAGCAGCCCTTGTTGGACAAAGAGTAAAATTTAAAATAGTCTTTTTGAAGAATATAACTTCTTCTGAATGGAATTTTGGAGACGGCACAATAATAAATTCAGATAATGATGAAACAAGCCATAGATATACAGTTGGAGGAAACTTTACTATTGGAATAAAAGTTATAATAAATTATAACCAAACTTCATCAAAAACTTTTACCATTGAAGCAGTGAGCTCAAAAGAATCTGCTAATTTTCTAATTAATGAGTATAATTTAAGAATTAAAAATCTTAGTGACAATATAAAATCGTTTCCACCCGCGCTTGCGTCAGAAATTGAAAAATTAATAAATCTAACTGAGTTTAGCAATACTATTTTAAAAATAAAAAATGAGTCTAATCAAAATTATTCCAAGGCTATTGAAGATTTGATTAAACTAGATGTGCCATACTCTGTAACAGTCAGTAATTTTGGCACATTGCCTTTTTCTATTGGATTTAATAATCTAGACCTTAGCTATGTTGAGTCAATCACAAATATGACTCTATCTGACAATGAGGATCTTAAATTAAATATAATTGACTGGATGGAAGAAAATTATGAAGGCCTAATTTATTTTGAGGTGATCTCCCAGTTTGCAGATTCTGGAAAGGCCACTCCTCTGCTAACTAATTTTAAAATTACACTAAATCCTAAGACTACAACAACGACTAAAAATTATTTAATTCTAAATTACCCATTTGAGGCTATCAATTTTATTGGTTCTTATTCACAAAAAGCCGCTGGTGCTGGAACATATATTTACTTATCAGGAATAAATGAGATAGACTTTTTTATTAATGGAAAAATAGAAGCGCAGGATTTAGGAGCATATATCTCTCCAGATAATATAGAATTTATCACTCCTAATGAGATAAACATTTTTGGCAAAAAATATCCTATTAAAACTGTAATTATCGCATTGATTATCCTGCTTTTTGCATTTTTTGTGGCCTATATTTTATTACAAGAATGGTATAAAAGAAATTATGAATCTCATTTATTCTCTAATAAAGATGACCTTTATAATATGATTAACTTCATATACAATTCTAGACTATCGGATTTAGACAACTCTGAAATAAATAGTAAATTAATGGGGTCTGGATGGAGCCGAGAAAGGGTAAATTATGCCTTTAAGCGAATAGATGGAAAGCGTACCGGAATGTTTGAAATACCAATATTCCGAATCTTTGAGAGGAGAAAAGTACAAAGAGAAATTGCGAAAAGACAACAAGACCCTAGATGCGCAAGATTTATTAAAAGACCTTATCTCTAAAATCGTATGTTAAGAATAATAAAGAGCTTTTCGAAAAGAATTTTTAGAAGCATTTTTAAAAGGAGAGATAGCATCAAGATAGGATTTTATGGGCCTCCAAATTCCGGAAAAACCAGTTTAGCAAATAGGATATGTAAAGACTGGACTGGTGAAGAAATTGGAGTAGTCAGTAGAGTACCACATGAAACTAGGCAAGTCCAATTTAAAGAGAGAGTAGAAATAAAATACAAAGGAAAAACTCTTACCTTTAAGATGATAGATACACCTGGCATTGCCACAAAAATAGATTATGAAGATTTTATAAAATATGGCATTAAGAAAGACGATGCGAAAAAGAGAGCTAAAGAAGCAACACAAGGAATAATTGACTCTATAAAATGGCTTGATGATATGGATGCTGTAATAGTTGTTTTAGATGCCAGTGAGAACCCTTATTCTCAAGTTAACATAACTATCTTAGGCAATCTTGTTGCCAGAAAAATACCGATTTTGATTGCAGCAAATAAGACTGATTTAAAGAAGGCAGATGTTAAAAAAATAGAATCTGCTTTTCCTGAATATGAAATTGTAGGAATCTCTGCTAAAGAGGGTCATAATCTGGACGAATTTTATGAAGCAATGTTCAGGTTAGGAAAACAAATTTAAAATGAGAGAATATGAAAGATAAAAAATTAAGAGGCTTAAGTTTGCAAGTATTGCCTTTTTCTGAAGTTAAAGATATGACTATCTCAGAAAGAGTAAATAAGATTTTAACTTTAGTTCTAGGAAATAAAATTGTTATACTTCATGGGCGTTTGAGGGCTGAAGAAGAAGCGAGGTTAATAGAAGATACTATGGTTCTTGTTGATCATGTTAGAGATTTCAAGGGGATTGAATTGGCTGTAATTGAACCGGATTTAAGAGATAAAAATCTGTTTGTAAAAATGAAACACGGGATTGCAAAGAGATTAGTGGGAGATAATACTGCTTTAACGGTTATTGGCCCGGCTTCAGTGATAAAAGAGATAAAAAGAGACCCTAGAAAAATTGAATTGTTTCTGGATTAAACAAATATTTATTAACCTTTTCTTTTTATCTTGAATATGCCCTACAGATGTGTTCATTGCTCTAAAATATATAATGATGGCTCTAGAGAAGTATTAACAGGATGTACTGACTGCAAGAGTAAATTTTTCTTTTATATTAAAGAAGAAAAGCTAAAACAAATCTTAGAAAATAAAGAACCAGTGCCTGAGCTTAGTATATACGAGAAAAAACAGATAGAAGAAGATGTTCGTGAAATTGCAGGCATAGAAGATGAGGAAGTTCCTGTATTTCTTGATTTTGAGAGTGTAAAAATTATCAAACCAGGAAAATATCTATTAGACTTATCAAAGTTATTTTCTACTGACAAGCCCAAAGTATACAAATTAGAAGATGGAAAATATATTATAGATTTAACTCTGGGAATAAAATGAGAGCAATTATAACGAGAGACCAAAATATCTCCTTTCTCCTTTTTGTTCTCTCGAATATAGCAACTGACAGTCTGAGGAAATATTAAAGTCAGTTGCTATAGTTTAAAAATAATTCATTCTTTAATAGAGTATGCAAATTAAAGAATTATTAAAAAAGCTGGATTTTTCTGTTTATAAAGATGAATTAAGTTTGATTAAAATCAAAGTTGATGAATTTATTGACTTTTTAGAAAAAGCAATCCAAAAAGAAAAGATTGTTGCGGAAGTATTTGTTGGAGGAAGTTTTGCGAAAGAAACATTAGTTAAGAATAGCAGTTATGATATTGATATTTTTGTTAGATTTGAATCAGGAGAAAGAGATATTTCAGCATTATTGAACAAAATCCTTGACAAATATTTAAAGATGAAAAAATTAAAATTTGAGCTAGTTCATGGAAGTAGAGATTATTTTAGAATAAAAAAAGAAAATATCGTTTTTGAAATAATCCCTGTAAAAAAAATAAAGAATATTAAAGAAGCTGAAAATATCACCGATTTAAGCTATTTCCATGTAAAATATGTTAAAAATAAAATTAAAAAGAGGAATCTTACAAAAGAGGTAATATTTGCTAAAAAGTTTTGCAAAGCACATGGAGTTTATGGGGCGGAAAGTTACATAAATGGCTTTTCGGGATACGGGCTGGAATGCCTAATTGCCAATTTTGGTTCATTTGAAAAAATGATTAGAGCTTTGGTGAAAGTTAAAGACAAGCTGGTAATAGATTCTGAAAAGAAATATAAAAATAAAAAAGATATTTTTATTGAGTTGAACGAAAGCAAATTAAAGAGCCCTATAATCCTTATAGACCCTACCTGCAAGGAGAGGAATGCACTTTCAGCACTTAATAAAGAAACGTTTGAAAAATTTAAAGCTGCTGCAAATGCTTTTTTGAACAAACCGAACCAATCTTTTTTTGAAATTAAAAAACCGAGGAAAAAAGAATTTGAAAATCTTGCAAAACAGAAGAATCTTGAGTTCATTAATATTTTACTTAAAACAAATAAACAACCTGGTGATATTGCCGGAACAAAACTAAATAAATTTGCAAACTTTTTGATTAGGGAATTGTCACAATATTTTAATGTAATAAAAAAAGAATTTAATTATAGCGAAGGAACTGAAGCAGAATTATATTTACTATCCTCTTCTAAAGGACAAATCCTAAAAAAGGGCCCCCAAATTAATTTAAAAAATAATGTTGCAGCATTTAAGAAAAAGCACAAAAACACATTTGAAAAAATGGGCAGAGTCTATGCACGAGATAAAGTCGGATTGAAAGCAAAAGAATTTATTAAAAAGTTTAATCAACAACAAACTGAGAAAATTCGAGAAATGGATATATGTGAGTTAAGGGTAACCTAACTATAGTGAAAGACATAAGTCTTTCCTTAAATAGTCAACGACAAACTGCAGAAATATTAATGTCCTTGACTATAATTAGGAGAATTCTTAATTGAGTTATCAAGTATTGCTGATAATGACTCTGAAAAGAAAGAAGAATTTAACCAAACACCCATCTCTTCTTCAGCATTTTCTGGTGTTACCATAAATAAAACTTCTTTTTTATCAGCTATAAAAAATCTTGCCTTTGAATCAATTTGTTTTGCCTTAAGATTCAGCCTGGCGTTTAACCTTTTAATCTTATCAACTTCTCCGGATAGTGCCAGCTTTAATTTGATGTTATTTTTAATTACTTTCTCTAAAGCTGGAATTAGAACCCGGCTTTTATTTTCAAAGTCAGATACGGAAGTGCAAATTAAAACTTCTTTATTTGAACTCTCTAACAGCTCTCTAAGCCTAGATAAAATATTAGACCTTCCCCTAAGAGAGCCAGTAATTTCATTTGATTTTATAGGCGAAATTCCGGAATTATGAAGCTGTTCTAATTCAATATATTCTTGAGTATCTTTAAGATTTACAAGAGAGTTTATTTTTTCTTGTGCTTCTTGCAGAGTAATATTTTTAATTTTTTCAATAACTTCGATAGGCTTGACTGAAATATACTTAACAGGCTTGCCTATCTTTGTAATTGCAAATCCTCTCTTTTCAAGTGACTCTAGAACATCATAAGTCCTTGATCTGGGAACGCCAGATAATTCTGCAACTTCTCCTGCTGAAGCGATTCCCCTTGAAAGCAAAGCTAACCAGACTTTCGTTTCATAGATGTTTAGATCGAAGTATTCTTTAATTCGCTTAACCAATTCTGGTTTTATTATCATAAAAGGACGACAAATTAAACATATTTAAATGTTTCTGTTGTTGCAACTAAGCAATAAGAACAAAATCAATTAAATAAGATAGACTAGAATCAATGCTAAAAAACATCCAATAGATAAAAAAGGCATTGCAGGATAGAATTTTCCTTTTTTTGAGATGTAATACAAGCCAAGCAAGGCTAATGTTGCACCTAGAGAGATTATTATTGCGCTTAACAGCCCAAATTCTCTAAAAACAACTCCTGCAAGGATTATAGGGAAAACCACATCTCCTCCCCCAAGTATAGCTACGTTAACCTTTACTCTCTTTTTTTGAGATGACTTTTTAGGGTTTTGAATCAAATCCTGTTTATTGCCTTCTGTATAGGGTATAAAAAAACCTGCAAATAGCCTTAGTTTCTGTATTTGGTATTTAGCCATTTTTTGCATAAATCCTACATGCCAAACAGCATAAATATCATAAAGAGAAATTAGGATTAACAACAATATAACTGTCCAGACATTAAGAAGAGAAACAAAAATAGCGGCTATTCCAGGATAAATCATCAGTTCGGTAAGATTGTGTACAATTATATTTCTCTGGAATATTTTAACAAAAGCTATTGGAAGTGCTATAGCTAGTGCAATAATCGAAGAGTAACTAATGCCTAAAAATACTGCATTTAGAGTAATTGCGATTGCAATGGTTACTACAAAAAAGAACCAGAGCCGCAAGAACAGCTCTGCTTTAATTCTCATTAGTATAAACATTAAAATAACTGCAAAAACTATTCCGATAATAATTGAAAGCAGTGTGCCTTTGGGGCTTGCTCCTTCAGGGGGGTTTAGTCCATAGGGTAGATTATAGATTGTGGTATTTGTTATGCTCCCATTTTCAGAAATAATTTGCTTAGTTTGTGGAGAGTATATTTTAACTACTGCAATGCCAATTAACTGAGCCACTAAAAACATAACGAGAATAATCAAGATTATCTTAATAGAATGTTTCATAAAGATATCTACTCTTAGAGAGTTTTTAAATTTGTTACTTTAACCTTATGGTTTCAAGGTTTCTCGGAGCAACTGTTTCTGTTTTAATTAGCTTATACAAAGAAGAAGCTAGATCCAGGCATTTTAATACTTCCCCATGGTTTATAAGAATTTTTTTTGGCCGAGGGATCATTCTACTTACATATTGCAATAACTCATTTCTGCCAGAATGCGCAGATAAACCATTTAAAGTTTCCACTTGCATTTTAACAATAATCCTCTCATTGTTGAAATCCTTGCCAAGACTGATATCTTTATTCCCCTCCTGAACTTGCCTTCCAAGGGAGCCAATTGCTTGATAACATCCAAAAACAATAAGGTTGTTGGGATTATCTGCTAGATTCTTAAAATATTCAACTGATGCTCCTCCAACTAACATACCTGATGTGGCAATAATTATACACGGGCCTCCCTCTAAAACTTCTTTTCTTTCTATGGGGCTCCCTACTCTTTTTAAGATATCTGAAACAAAAGGATTATTGTCTTGAAAAATTTGATTCCTAACTGATGAACTTAAGAAGTCAGGATAAGCTGTATGAATTGCATTAATATCCCATACCATCCCATCAATATAAACCGGGATATTAGGCAATTCACCAATTCTAACTGCCTCCTCTACCCTTAAAATAGTTTCTTGAGCATGACCAAGCCCAAGCTCTGGCAAAAGTATCTTCCCTTTTTTTTCTATAACTACTTTAGCTATTTCAATAAATTTGGATTCTGTATCTCTTCTTGAAGGAAGAATATCATTTTTAGAACCGTAAGTGGACTCGATAGCTAATGTTTCAACTCTTGGAAAATGATTAACTGCAGGATCTAACAGCCGGGTCTTGGCGTATTTTGTATCACCTCCGTAAACCAAATTATGCAATCCATTTCCTATGTTAATATGAACTTGCGATGACCCCAGAACATGTCCGGCATTGTAAAGAGTTATCCTTATATCTGTGGTTATATCTGTAACCTCGCCATATTCTAAACAAATAGAATGCCTAACCATTTCTTTTATATCTTCTGCCCGATAAAGCGGAGAAGCCGCTTGCTTATATGCTACGCCTACAAAATCGAGTGCTAAAAGTGCTGAAATATCTCTTGTTGGAGCAGTCATATAGACTGGTCCTTTATAGCCCATTTTGTATAAGTAAGGTATTAAGCCTGAGTGATCAAGATGTGCATGTGTCAATACTATCGCATCTATTGAATTTAAATCACCAATTTCTGCCACATCTAAATAAGGAAATCTTTCCGGTCCGTCAGTAATTGCTGGATTGATGCCACAGTCTAACATTACCTTTGAATTTGGAGTATGAAGCAATAAACAAGATCTTCCTACTTGCCTTCCACCTCCAAGATAAGTAATCCTCACCCAGATGTCTTTCTTTTCCGGACTCCACTCTTTGTAAATTTTTTTACCAGTGTCATTTAGAAAACGCCTTCTGTAAATATTATTTGCATAAAGAACTGACCTGATTTTTTCAGTAATCTTGCTGGGGATAGCTGGGCTTCTTTGTACAACTGGAAGCCAAAAAGTAGACTTTTTAATATCATTAAGAACAGAGCCTTGCTTTCCAATTACAAGCCCGGGCTTTTTTGCTTCAATTATAACCACGCTTCTTTGGATATCAAAAATAATATTTGTAATCCCAGCTTCTTCTGGAATAATTCCTCTAATTGTCTTTTCAGTCTCTTCCTCGGGAGCAAGTATTTCCTGATCGGCACGAAGTTCAATTCTTTTTTTTATTTTATCAACTACTTCTTTTATTTTCGCTTCGCCAGACTTGAAAAATTCTTTATCTGTGGTATACAAAACAATATTTGCTCCTTCAAATGTTGCATCACTAATTGATTTAGGTAATTCTTCTTTAATGCTTTTTAAAATATCTGCCATTTTTTAGATTTAAGGAAATTACTATTTATAATCTACAATAATTTCTTCAGAAGCCACGTGATTTATTCCTTCTTTCGTGACTGTAAATACATCAATGCCATTACCAGAGCCTATATCTCTCTGGGTCGAAGACTTTATACATTCTTTAGCCAACTCTACTGCCTCTTTTACAGACAGGTCCTTGCGGAATGTTCGTTCCAGCAAGCCTAAGATAAATGGCATTCCTGAGGAGAAATTAGCATCATAATCTGTAACTTCATAAACCCCTCCAGCTGGTTCTATTGTATACAAAGAAGATTTTCCAGTCTCGTCTACTCCTGCAATTAATGTGCCTACAATATTTGGAATCATTGTAGGGGTTCTGATATTCCTATAAGTTATTGTAGCAAGAAGATTTGCTGCTTCTTTTATAGTAGATCTTGTTTTGGTTTTTAATTCTTTTAAGCGTAACTCTGCAGCTAAAAGCTTATTAGTTATTTGAGCATCTGCTACTCCTCCTGTGTATGCCACCAGGATATATTGATTGACAAGCATAATCTTAGGATAGTCTTTGTTCACTATAAGAGTACCTGCTGTGACTCTTCTATCTGCAGCCATCACAACTCCATCTTTGCAAACTATTCCCACTAGGCTTGTGTTTGACTTCAAAATTGATTGATTGATTCCTTCATTCATCTTAGAACTATTCTGAAAATAAAGAAATGCTTAAGGTATTTAAGCCTTATGGTTTATGGGGCTTTGTTAAGCTGTAGAAATTCCTCCTTCTTTCTTTAGCCTAATCACACTGGTAACATAACTCTCTATCTTTTGCTCATGACTTACAATTATAAGCTGGCCAATATTCAGTTCTTCCAGCACTTCTCTCATTCTGTCTAATTGAAAATCTGAAAAGCCATCTGTAGGTTCATCAAGAATTACTATATCTTTTGTCTTAATAGTGCTTAATACAGAATTTATAGTCTGGTTAAGCGCTAAACGATAGGCTAAAGCTATAGCTGTTCTTTCGCCTCCAGACAAAAATGAATAATCCATTTCTGTTTCTCCTTGAATTATTAATGGAGAAAAATTTTCATCCAATTGTACCTCTAATGAATCTGAAATGAGCATATGAAACCATTTATTAAATAGTTTGGAAAATTCAGCCCTTAATTTTATCATAACATTTCGTTCTATAAAATTTATTAAGTTTAAGAAGTCGTTTGAAAGCCAGTTGTTTAGGGCGAGTATTTCATCAGCTTTTATTTTTATATTTTCTTTTGATATGATTATTTTTTCAATATTATTAATCTCTTGATTTTTTATTTCTAATTCTTTATTTAATTCTGCTAAGGAAATTTCAGAATTTTTTTCTTCAAAGAAAGCTTTTCTTAAATCATCTTGTTTGATTTTATAGAGATTAATAAATTTTGAGAACTTTAATATTTCTTCTTTTAATCCTGTAAAATGACTCTTAAGAAGAGCTATATCTTTTTCTAAATTAATTTGCTGTTGTTTAGTCTCTTTTAGTTTTAACCTTGTTTTTTCTAGATATTCGTTTTTTGATCTAAGGATTTCTAATTGTACTTTAAGTTCTTCTGCATGCAGTCTGTTTAATTTTTCTTTTTCTAGCAACTCTTTGATTTGAAATCTTTCTTTTCTTAAAGTTTCTAAGCTTTTTTCTATTTCTACCAAAACTCCTTCTGTTTCATTGAGAATGTTGTGCTTATGAAAGTCAGGTACATCTTGCAAACAAGTGGGGCAGAAATTAATGCTAAATATTCTATCTTTCTTGCTTAGATTTTCTAATTTTTTCTGCTCAAAAGAATTAATTTTACTTGCAAAATCGATATATTTGAGATTTAGCTCATCAACTGTGTTTTTAATTAAATTTATCTGAGAATTCACCTCTTTAAATTTACTTTCGTCGAATATCTCTCCGGATTCAGAGATAATCTGCGAAAGTTCTGCAGAGTCTTTAGTTAATGCAAAGAGGGCTTCTTCTTTTGCAGAGATTAAAATTTTTGTTTTATCGAGTTCTTTTTCAAAATTCTCTCTTTCTTTTATCTTCTTTTCTAGTTCTTGGGCTTCTTTTTCTATTTGTTTTCGGGCTCTTTTTTTCTCTGCTAAATCTGTCTCCTGATTTTTTATTTTTGATTCCAAAGTTTGCAAAAATGCTTTTAGCTCATGAATAAATAATTTTTCTTTTTCTAAAGTCATGATTTCGGTTTGCAAGCTTTTGTAATACTCTTTTAGATATACTAAAAGAAGAGATAAATTAGACTTAATAGTTTTGTATTTGTCTATTCCAAAAACGTGTCCCAAAAGATTTAATCTTGTCTCGGGGTCCTCAAGGATTATCTGTTTCATTTCTTCTTGTGGTGTATAAACATTATATTTATTTATAAAATTATTTTTTTTAATAAATTCTGCAGGATAGCCTAATAAGTTCAATATTTTTGTTTTTAATTCTGTGGTTGAAAGCTCGGATTTTTCTCCATCAATAATAATAGAAGAAGAATCATTTGCAATCGCTTTTGAGCTTCTTTTCAATTTTCTCTCGATAATAATAGTTTTACCTTCTATCTCAAATTCTAAGCAGACTTCTCCCATATTAGCATTATTCCTTAATAATGCCGAACCTTTTTGTCCAGGCTGAAGGCCAAACAAAGCATATTCTATTGCTAACAGAATTGTTGTTTTACCAGAACCTATATCTCCTGCTAATAACAGGGACCCCTCTGGAAATTTGATTTCTTGGTCCTTATAACTTCTTATATTATTTAATCGAATTTTTTTAATTCTCATATTCTTAAGATTTTCTTGGCTTCTGAAATAAGGCGCTCTTCAAAATTGACAGACTTTTCATCGTCTAATTTTTCTATTTGCAGTGTTTTAATTAATGAAGGAATCATTATATTAAATTTGTCTTGATTTGTATCTTCGAATTTTTTTATTATCTCTCCTTCTATGTTAAATGAGTCGAAAACTTCAATTTTTATATCTGACTCTGGAAGATAAAGCCTACTTGTACTTTTTAAAAAGACAAAGGCTCCTGCCTTTTTTACATAGTCTTCGATTTTGGAAAAGTCTATATCTGAAATTTTCCCTGTTTCTAAAAGCCCAGATAATTTAAGTATTATAATCTTATCCTTGAGATTTTCTATTTTCAATTTTGAGATGATTTCTTCTGTAGCATTTAGAGAATTATTAATTTTAAAATTGAGCGATAAAACTTCTTTAAGTTTAATCTCTTGTCTTTTAATCACACCATTTTCAATGATGTTAAATGAGCCTGCTTTTAATTCTTCTAACTCTGATAGATTATTTGGAAATAACGGCCCAGAATAGGCAACTTTTTCTTTGACATAATTTATATGCAAATGCCCTAAAGCTAAATAGTCTACAGTTGGCAAGCTATCTTGAGATATTGATTTAACTGGAAGACTTCCAATTGCCTCATGCAAAGTGGTGTGAAGCAATAAAATTTTAAAAAATCCGGGAGAATCTTGTAGCTTTAAGCGAGAAAGTTCTTCAACTTCAAGGCTTGATTTTTTACCAGGGTATCCATAGATTGCAACTTCTTTGTAAATAGTAGGTTCAAGAATGATTTTTTCATTTCTTTCTTCAAATACAGCGACATTTTTACAAAATCCTGACTTGGCTAAAACATCTAAGAAGGTTTTGCCAGACACAGAGTAATCATGACTTCCTGCAATTAAAAAAACTGGAATGCCTGACTCTTTAAGCCGCCTAAATTCTCTAAAAGTTTCCTTTAATGTGTCAATGGGGGGGTAAGAAGAATCAAAAAGATCTCCAGAAATTAATATAAAATCTACTCTTTCTTTAATGCATCTCTCAATAGCTACTTTAAAGGTTTTAAAATTTAATTCTTTTAATTCTGGATGCCTCCATCCTCCCAGATGGCAATCTCCTAAATGGGCAAATTTCATAAAATTTTTATCCTTGAAGTTTATTTATAGATTGTTATTAAAAAAGAGCTAGTCACAATAGACAGTATCTACCACAATGGCTTTATCACATAAAGCGAGGTTTTTACCATAAAGTTCAGCAGGTTCAACTTCTAAGCTATATGTTCCTGGAAACTTAACTATTGTGCTAACATCGTATAAAGGAGTAGTAAAAGTACTTTCAGGCATTAAACCTAGGAAGGTATTATTAATAATATAAGCTATATTATTAACTTGTTGCCTTACTTTCTGAGATTCATTGCCTAGACGAATATAAACTCCTTCAATCTTGAAAAGACCTGTATTTAAAAGAACTAAGGAAAGCTTTTTATCTATGCAAGAGGATTGCTGAATACTCAGGCTTATGCTCTCTCTACATTCAGGCTTATCTTTAGGAATAAAAACTTTAAGGTATGCAAAAACAGCTATAACTAAGCCAATAGTTATTACTAACAGCAGAACATAGCCGACCATTTCACTAAGTCCTTTTTTATTTTTAATTTGTAGCAACAATTTTTTCTGTTCCCTTTTCTTTAATTACCACAAGATAAAAGTTTTGATCTTTTTTTAAATCAAAAGAATAATTTTGGTGCCTATTGGAACTCAAAAATATTGTAATCTTATTTTTGAAATTATTCTTTTCTATGTTGCTATTTTGCACATAGGTTTTGCATACTGGAAGCCGTGAGCTGCCTGCAGAAGTACTTCCCTGAGGGTCGCATGTGAAATAGAAAGAAGAGTCACCATAAATCAAAGCTATATCTTTATCAGGATTTAAATTTGCATAATAGTCTATAAGGTCATTGATGCTTTTATTTAATTCATCTTTGTCAATTGAATTAAATATACCATAATCAATAACCTTTGCCCCTTCATAACTCATCTCTTTGGATAAATCAAAAACCTTCATATCTTCTTTTACTGAATTAGTTGCAATATAAGTAGTTCCGAAGCCTATAATTATGCTAGCTAAAACTAATGCCGCCACAAAGAAAAACTGACCTCTATTATTCATAATGTTATTATTGGAATCCGGTTTTTATAATTTACTAGTGTAGACGGGGAGTTTGCTCGATTGCAGATTGCAGAACCTTTTACTTTTCTCAGTTTTGTTTCCCTACAAGCACCCTGTTTCTTGCTTAGGGCTGCTCCGATCAAGGCATGACCCATTTCACAGGAACAAGGTCGAGTAGGACAAAACGTCAACGTCCAGTAAAAGACTAACAGTCTTTAATCTCACTTGCCCCTTTAGACCCATATAAAGCCCGCTTATGAATAGCGCAGGGCTAGCGCGCCGGTCCGTCTACTATAAAATACAAGAAAACAGTTTTATAAATTTAACTCTCGCTCTTCTTCATGTAGTATTTGGTCTTTAATTTTCTGCAAATCTTGATTTATTCTTCCTAACGGATGAAAAGTAGAATTGGAACTGAAAGCTATAGCCAACAAAAGAGCTACTAAAATGAGTAATAAAAGAAAACTGCTTATTATCAACAGTGAAATCATATCCATTATCTTATTGCACAGAAATTTGTATTTAAGGTTTACTATGCTAGATTTACATTCTTTCAATAACGTTTATACCTAACAAAGAAAGAGCATTCTTAAGAATCTGTGAAAAAGAATCAACTATAACTAATTTGAATTTTTCATTTTTAGAGCCTATTACCTGAGACGAATGATAAAACTCATTGAAAGTTTTTGCGAGGTCATAACTATAATTTGCGATTAAATTTGGCGCAAAAGAGAGATAGGCTTTATGCACTGTCTCAGGGAATTGAGATATCTTAAAAATTAATCTCTTTTCAATATTTGTTATTTCATTTGGCGAAGAATACTTCGATGAAGAATAATTAGCTTTTTTCAAGATGCTCCTTGCTCTTGCATACGTATAAAGAAGATAAGGGCCTGTATCTCCTTCAAAAGAAAGAAATCTTTCAATATCAAAAATCATATCATTTGACCTAAAGTTGCTCAAATCGCCATATAATATTGCTGAGATAGCTATTGCGTGTGCTCTTTCTTCAAGTTCTTTTCCAGAGATTTTTTCTCTTTTCAAAATCTCCTGCTTTGCTATTTCAATTGTTTCATTTAAAATATCTTCCATAAAAATGGTTTTTCCTTTTCGGGTTGAGAATTTTTTGCCATCTTTATCGAGATAAAGCCCGTGGTCTACATGATAGCAATTTTTTGCCCATTTGTAACCCATCAGTTCCAGAACTTTGAAAATTTGCTTAAAATGAAGTTTTTGCTCGCCTCCAACTTCATAAAACATTTTAAAAAATGTATATCTTTTATACCTGTCGATTGCTGCAGTTAGGTCTCGCGTTGCATAAAGTGTTGTGCCATCTGTTTTCTTAATTAGACAGACTCCAAGACCGTATTTTTCAAGATTGACAATGAGAGCGTCGTTGCTTTTTTCAAGCAATTTCTTTTTTTCCAACTTAATAATTGTCTTGCCCATTTTATTATTATAAAAGGATTCTCCGGAAATCTCATCGAAAGAGATTCCCAGTATATTATATATCTTTTCGAAGTCTTTTAGACTTAGTTCCCTGAACTTTGCCCATAATTTCATTGCTTCTTTATCCCCAGATTCTAATTTTCTGAACCACTCCTTTCCTTTTTCTTCATAAGATTCCTCCTTGGATACTTTTACATATATTTCATAGAGATGTTTTAGGGGATTTTTTTCTAATTCTAAAGGGTTT
The DNA here is from genome assembly GCA_964365855.1 of Candidatus Woesearchaeota archaeon. GTDB lineage: Archaea > Nanobdellota > Nanobdellia > Pacearchaeales > GW2011-AR1 > CAYIRC01. Next base: position 67,185 of record CAYIRC010000001.1, on the reverse strand, counting down.
CCAAATTCTTTATATCCTGCAATTATCTTTCCAAAGGGTGTTCCCCAGTCTCCAGGATAATTTATTTTTATTGTTTTAAAGCCTGAAAAAGAACAGATTTTGCTGATTGAATTCCCAATTATTGTTGAACGTAAATGACCTATTCCAAAAGGTTTAGCAATATTTGGAGAAGACATATCAATTACAATGGTTTTTCCTTTTCCAAGATCTGAAGAACCATATTGAGATTTTTCTTTTAAAACTTGAGTTATTACTTTTGCGGCTAATAAGTTTCGATTAATAAAAAAATTGATATATGGTCCCGCAGATTCTATTCTCTCGAGGCTATTTGGAAGTTTGATTTTTTTTATTAAATCTGCTGCAATATTTTGAGGGATTTTTTTTAATATGCCTGCTAAACTAAAACAGGGGAAAGCATAATCGCCTAATCTAGCATCTTTTGGAATTTCTATTAATTCTTCAATTTTATTCTTTTTAAGCGGAATGTGCTTTTCGAGAATTGCTGCAATTAACTGTTTCATAAAGATATTGCTTAAAAAGAATTAATAAAGATATTTATTTTAATTTTGTTCCGCATTCAATGCAAAACATTTCAGTTTCATCTATGTGCCGTTTACAACCAGGGCAATTTGTTAATGGGACTTCCATTTTTCCTCCACATTGAGGACAGAATTTCTGACCTTCGTCGCCTCCTCTTCCGCACTTAGTGCATTTTTGGCGATGCTTTTTTCTCTCGATAACTGATTTATATCCCATTTTCCCACCAGAAACGATTTTCGAAAATGCATCCTGAATTGCGTCTGCATCTTGATACTTGCGTAGGTCTATACAGCTTCCCATTTTACCTCTTTGTTAAGAGAAATATTATAATAATTACTTTTTAAAGATTTTGTTATCTTTAGGGTTAAGGCATTAGAGATTTTCAACTAAGCCTATCTTAATATTAAATTAAAAGCCTCCAGGGAGGATTGAACTCCCGACCTCCAATTTACGAAACTGGCGCTCTAACCAACTGAGCTATAGAGGCATAAATTTACAATGAAAATTTATAATTTAAATGTTTAGAATTTGGAAAAATGCAATTTGAGAAAAGTTTATATAGTAATAACATGTTGATAAAATAATAAAAATGAGGATGATGAATATAAAATTTTATTTTTGTTTACTTTTAGTAGTTGAAATTATAGGATTAAGCGGGTTTGTTGAGGCAGTTAATTTTAATTTTAATGGGACTGTAACGGATGAATCTGGTGTTGCTTTAAATGGTTCTAATATAAGTATTATAATGAAAAATATGGGCACTTGGGCTGTTGCAGGACAGACATCCAATTTGTCAAATTTATCTGGATGGTTTGAGATTACAATGACACAAGATATATCTTATATTTATGAAACTTCAATTGCACATATCAATACCACAAACCCCCGAGCTAATTTTACAGATTACAAGTCTAAAACTTTGCCATCCTTCCCTTATTTTGGAATTCAAATGTTAGCTGGAACTAATTTTTACCTTACTCCAGCAGGAACAATTAATATAACTGCTATAAATTCTAGTGGCGGAAGAATCGCTTTTAGATATCAAATTAAAGATACAAAATTAGGCTATCCTGTATCACAACAATTTGATTCTTCAATAAATGAATCAGTGATTTATGTTCCTGCAAATAGGAATTACTCTATTATGATTTATCCTGACCAAAGCATGCCTATTAGCTTGGAATGGACTAATTTTACGTCTACAAATTCTTATGGGTTTGGTGCAGGTTCATATCCTACTTATAATACTTCTTTTTATAATGCAACTACAAGAGTATTAAGAAAACAATTTAATGTTACAATGGCTATGCCACAAGTTTCAGGATTAATAAATTATTCTAGAATTTCAGGATGGGACGAATTTAAAATTGTAGCTTATATTTTAGAACCTGGAGGAATGCTCCATGCAGAGTATGGTGCTATGCCTTATAACCTAAGTTCGTTTAAGGCGCCTTGGGGAACTTTGAGCGATTTCTATAATGCCACGACGGGATTTTTTAATATTAGTTTGCCTGCTACGACAGAAACCTCTACAGTAATTTTGTTTGCAAGTGCAAGAAATGGTACCGGGTTATATGGAGGATTTAGAAATTTAAGTCTTGCTTATTCCTCTTTCTTATCGAGTTCAGAATTAAGCAGCTTTAACTTTACAATGTATGGATTATTGGGCTCTAGAGCCAATATTTCTTTAGACAATGCTGGGGTCTGGGGGCAGAAGATTAATGTAACAACAGCAAAGCAGAGATTTTACTTAGTTAATGGAAGCAATTCTTCACTTGCAAACTTATCTTCCCATATGGAAATTAAAGTTAATTATTCTTTGTATACAAATGTAACTCAGTTTTCTTGGATGACTGAAACTTCACAAACAGGAGGTGTTGCTTATTTTGAAGTTCCTTTATTAAACATTACAGGAGTGGAAGAAATAAATGTATTTGCAAATGGGGGTCCGGGGGGAGATGGAGATTCTAATCAATTTGCTCCTAAACGGGTGACAAAAACAGTATCACAGATGCAGTCTAATAGTAATATCACTTTAACTAATTTTAATCCAAGAGATATCGAAGGTTCTGTTTCTAGTGGGAGGATTTTTATGGAATTATATATATCAAACTCTACATGTGATGTTCCCAGCCCTCCAAGTAGTTGTAGTATTGGCGGAACAAAGAGCATGAATATGTCTGATCTGGCTAATGGATTTAATCCTATGAAAGCTATTATGGGTGGTGGAAAGATTAGTTTCAGAATGGGAATTGGAAATATCTCGGTACACTATGTAAACGTAGACATGCTTGCTTCTGGACCACCTGATGCATTATTTGATAGTTCGACTAATAATGCTAGTGTGGGAAATTCATTTAGTTCAGCAGTTAAATTTGGCTCTGGAGGACCAAGAATTTATGATTATGTTTTGGTCTCTATACCTTATTTAGAAGGAGAAGGCGGGTTAAATGATTCCTTGCCTGTTAATATGTCCATTCCTGTGATGTATGATGATAGCTGGAATATTATTTGGAACTCTACTGCAAATGGAAGTTACGGAGGAGATTTAGCAAGAAATTATTCACACTATGCAGCATATCAGAATGATTGGACTGTACTAATGAATCAAACTTTATGTACTAATATAACTATAACTGAAACGAGCCAGCTTAATTCATCAGGCCCGTGCTATATTAATACTTCTCAAAATAGAATTTGGGTGAGATTGCCTCACTTCTCTGGAACTGGACCAAGTATAACTGGAAGTGCAGTAGCTTCACCTACAACAACAACTACAACAACAACTACTACAGGTGGTGGGGGAGGGGGTGGCTCTTCGAGTACTTCGAATTGGACTACAACATACAACCCATCTGAAAGTCAATTTAAAACAGGCTATACTCTAGATTTAGCTATAAAAACGAGAGTTAAATTAAATATCTCAAATGAAATTCATTATGTCGGTATTCTTAATTTAACTACTACAAGTGTAAAAATAGAATTATCTTCAACACCTCAGGAAGTGACACTTGGAATAGGTGAAAGCAAGAAATTTGATGTTACAAATGATAATTACTATGATTTGCTGATTAAAGTGAATAGTATAACAAACAATAAAACAAATATAACTCTTACTTCGATTTATGAGAAAGTTCTATCTGTTGAAACTAATGT
>CAYIRC010000001.1:50747-63389 GCA_964365855.1 Candidatus Woesearchaeota archaeon | reverse complement strand
CAAATATAACTCTTACTTCGATTTATGAGAAAGTTCTATCTGTTGAAACTAATGTAACAACTGGCAATGAGAGTGAAGGAAATGAAACTGCAGAGTGTCCTGCAGATATAAACAAAGATGGGAAGATAAACACTCAGGATTTAATAATTGTGAGAAATAATATGAACGAGATAGGTTGTAGTGCTCCAAGCTGGTGCAGTAATTCGGATGTGAACAGAGACGGAAAAGTAAACACCCTTGACTTGTTGGCTGTCAGAAATAAGCTGAATACAACCTGCAGCGGTGTAAGATTATCCCCTGAAAATAAGGTGATTTGGATTATTATGTCTATTGTTGCTGTTATTGCAGTAGTTATTGCAATTATCTTAATAAAGATAAGCAGAAAGAATTCTTATAGCAATGTTAAACCAGTTATTATTAAAAGAAACATAAAGTATTAAAATTAAGGAGCTTTGTAAATCTTATGAAATCTTCAAAATTAGGTGAAATCCCGATTTTAGAGTTGCTTGTTAATCCAGTCTATTCTTTTAGTAGAACTCATCCTTTGTACATAATTTTGATATTTGCTGTAGCTTTCTTACTAACGGGGCTGCTAGTAGAATTTCTAAGAATTATGGCTTGGATTGGAATTGTTATGATTGGAATTTATTTTCTTTATGTAGTTATTTGGTTTGGATTCAAGAAATTAAGATAACCAAATGATTAAACGAATTCTTTATAAATGCTCAAATATTTTAGCTTTGATTAAAATGTTTAGCGGAAGGATTAACTTTAAATAAACTCTTGAATTAAGGAAAATATGGAAAATGAAACAGTACATAAGTTCAAAGAAGAAGTAAATAGCATGGTTACTAATTTTAGTCAGAGTACTCCTACTCTAACATTAGTCTCTGCTGCTTTAGCTGCCCTTGTAGGATTTGCTGCTGTTTTAATAAACATTGGTTTTAACCCAAAAAAGATAGGTAATATTCTAGGTCTTTTTTGAAATAGGTCTTCTAAATGGTTCTAAAGGCTTATTTTTGGACTAATTTTTGAAGAATCTATTTGTGAGTAGTATTGGAAGATTTCGGTTCCTAAAAGTTTATAAACAACTTCTTCTTCATTGATACATGAAAATAATAAAAGAGAAATCTAGGGAATATAAGGGGACACCATATTTTAAATTTAGAGTTAATCTGCCATGGAAAGTTATCAGAGGAGCAGGATTTAAAGAAGGGGATGAGCTTGATGCAGAGTATTTAGAGGGTCAAATTTTAATAAAAAAGAAAAATGTTGAGAAAAAGGACTTTTAGAGCCCATCAAAACGCCCGCTAATGTATCTTGTGCGAAGTTTTGGGGATTTTAAGTAGTTCTCTCTAATGAAGGTTTAAAGCTCCTTATTTTCATATGAGAATTTTCATCTGAAGTGGGGATTGTGCAGGTTGAGGTATTGTTTCATCAATTAAAATTGCTCTGAGGCCAGAGTTACTAGAATTAACTTCATCAGTTAATTTTTGAGCATGCTTCAATGCTGTTTTTTTAACTTGTTCGGCCAAATCATTTGAATCCCCAATCGCTAAAAGACTACGTTCTACTGAACTTATAACTCCTTCTGAATATGGTTCAGATACTATAATTGCTACTTGTTTTTGTGATGTTGGGGGCCCTAATACGGATATACTCATCTCTTTTCTATAAGAGTCACCGAATGAATAACCTTCTCGCAAAATTATGTATGCTTCATTCTGCCCTCTTAAAGTAAATGTAACAAGATTTCTATCTTCAGACATAAATGTTAAATTAAATTGAGATATTTAAACATTATCCTTTGAAATTGGGGGTGGAAAATTCAAAAAATTTAGTGGAAAAGTTTAAATAGGAATGTGCATACAGAATGCATGTAAAATACACATTAAAACACATGGAACAAGAAAAAATTTCAGCAAGAGTTGAATTAAACCCTTATGCAAACAAAGTTTTAGCAGTATTAAAAGCAAAATATGGCTTGCGAGATAAGTCTGCAGCAATAAATAAATTTGTAGAATTATATGGGGATGAACTAGTAGAAAAAGAGGCGAATGAAGAATATATCAAAAAGGTTATTGAAATTACAAATAATTACCTCGAGAAAAACAAGAATAGAAAAATGAGTTTTGAGGAACTTGATGGCCTTTGTGAGGTTTAAAAATGTTTGATTTTGACTTAACTGATGAATTAAAAGTTAAAATATCAAAATTAACGAGAAAAGACAAGAAAAAAGTAGAGATAATTAATAAAAAAATAAAAGAAATTGTTAATTCTGATGAAGAAAAAATCGAGCATTATAAAAACCTTAGACATGACTTAAAAGAGTTTAAGAGAGTGCATATTGATAAGCATTTTGTATTAACTTTTAGGGTTGATTTGACAAGAAAATTTGTTCTTTTTGTTGATTTTGATCATCATGATAAGGTTTATTGACTGATAAAGAGTGTGGAAAATTTAAGAATTAAACGAATATTTAATATATATGCTGAAAGTTGTTGGAGATGATTAAAAGATTTAGCATTCAAGCATCATAAGAATCAGCTTCCTTGTTGAGGCCACTAAATTTTCTATGCTCTTTTTCGCCATCTTCTACCCTTCCTAGTTGTAAATTAGGTTGTTTGCACAAAACAGATTGAGATTGTTGTTGGAGTTGGCCTTCTTTTTGTCTTAAAAAAGGAATACTTTCTGGACTTACTTCATGACAAATTTGAGGAGAATAAATGGTGATTGCGATTTTATCTAAAAGTTCACCTGTTTCGGAATCTATTCTTTTAGCTAGAAAACCTGTTGTAGAGCGCGGATTTATAATTTCTAATACTAGGCCAGAAGAGCAGGTTCGGTAATATTTTCCTACTTGATTATTTTTAAAATCATCTAATAAACTCATTAAGTATTAAACCTCCTAATATTTAAAAAGATTGTTACACAATTAAATAAAGGTTTCAGGGGTTTGATGGCGGGCGCGGTCGGCGCTTCGCGCCTCCGGATTATTGTGGCTAATTTTTCTACAACCTCCGGCGAGTTCTAGGAGTCCAGCATCCGAACAAAATTGAGAATTTTATGATGCTTGTGGGAGATTTTCACGCTGAAATATTTAGCTAAAAAGTGCTTTTTCATTAAAATATTGATATTTTATTTTATCGTCGGCAAATTGGTGTTTAAGGGTGTTTAAACAGCTGTTTGTTAGAGCATTAAGGGTGTTTAACGATTGTTTTAGCTGTTTAATAGGGTGTTTATGATGTTCAAAATGCTGAGACTCAACTTGCCTTTTTAGCCCTCTAAATGGTAAAATTTAAATACTACAGCTGTTTTTTATAAGCATGTTTGAATGGCTTTTTGGTAATAAATATAAAAAATTAGAAGATGATACAAAAAAAAGTTTTTCTGCTGTAAAAAATGATATAGAAACCGCTGGAAAATGGATTAAACACCTTGATGATAAAGATAAACAGCTGTTTAATTTAGTTTCTGATGTAAAATCTGAATTGACGTCGATTAAAGATGACCTTGAAGGACTTAAAGAAGCTTTTGAAATGATGAATCAGGCTGAAGAAAACAAACAGGTGTTTAAAAAATTGCCTGTTTTGAGCAAACAAACAGGTGTTTATGATGTTCAAAAGGCTGTTCAAACACCTGTTCAAACAGCTAATTTTTACGATATTTTAAAAGGATTATCTGGTAATGAGAGACTACTTGTTTTTACTTTAATGAATAATGATATGAAGCTAAGTTATGAAGATTTAGCTATGCTTTTAGGAAAAGAGAGAGCTACAATCAGAGGGCAAATAAATAGCATAAAACAGAAGAGTGAAGGGTTAATTGAAGAAATAATTGAGAAAAATGGGAAAAAAAGAGTCTTTGTACCTGCTGAAATTAAGGAAAAACTGGCAAAATACGCAAAAGTGAGAGTTGGGAAGAAAAAGAAAAATGAAGAAAGATGATAAAAAGAGAAAAATGACAAGAAAAGTGAGAGTCTTATTCAAAAATGACAAAAGTGAGAGTTTTTTAACTTAAATTTTTGCTTGAAAGTGAGGGAAAATTGGAGTCAAGAGAGCAATTTTTCTGAGGATAAAAAAGAGGATAGCTTAAAACGAACTTTTAAGTATAAAAAATAAAGAATCCCGATCGCAGCAAGCTGTGGGGTATTAGACCCAATTGGAGCAATAAAGGGAATTTAAGCTGAAGAAGTAGTGAAAACTTTGATTGAAACTTATTCGGTTAACGGTTTAACTACAGTTCACGGAGCATTATAATTGTCTGCAATGAAGCTATTTTTTTAAGATCTGGAAGCACAGCAAGAATAACTTTCTTGTTGTCTTGCTTTGATTTTGAAATTGGAATTCCTTTCTTTAATAGCTTTTGAGTGTAATCACGAATAGAGCTTTCAGAAAGGCTTAATTTTGAGGCTAATAATGGATAATCGACGATAAATCCTTGTTCTTCTAACTGATAAAGCGCTGAAAAAACGAGCATCTCCTGAGGTGTAAGCTTTTTGAATTTCGCTCTCAGTTCTTTTTTAATTGAATCGAGGGAGTCTAAGACTTCTGAGACTTTTTCTAAATGAGTTATTGTGTCTTCTTTAAAGTTTCCAAGAGAAATTTTATGAAGAAATTCTGTCTGTCTGTCTGTCTGTTGGTCTGTCTGTCTGTCTGTTGGAACCCCCCTATTTCCATTGGAAATGGTTAAAATTGGGGTTTTTACGGCTTCTAGAGGCAAATTATCTGTCTGTCTGTCTGTTGGAATTAATGAATCTGTTGTGTTTACCTGTTGGACTGCTGTAATTTGACTGTCTGTCTGTTGGTCTGTCTGTCTGTTTATTTGTTGGTTAAGAGTTCGTTTAATTTCGTTTATTTCTACAGCCAGGGCTGTAAGCTGTTCTTTTAATTCTAAAATATCTTGTTTTGCTCTAGCGAATGCTTCTTTAATTGGATCCATTGTCTTTCTTGTTAAAAGAGTTATTTAAGATTAATTATAATCTGGAAGAATCTTAGATTGATGCTTTTTGTAAATGTCAAATGCCTGATTAGAAAGACGCCAGCGCTGGCGCTTAGTGTAAATTGTGCCATTTTTGTTCTTGTTTATTTCCGCCAATAGGTTTTTGTTTTTTAATTCAAGGAGAAGAGATTTAGTGAATTCTTCGTCACGAGCAATTTCCTTTGATATTGCAGATGTAAATAAGGCTTCTGGAGAGAGTGAAAATAAGTAATGAAGGATTTGTTCTGAGATTTTATCTCTTTTTTGTTTTGATATCTGGGGCATGCTATATTTATTCGGTTTTGGTTTAAATAGATTTGGATACTGGTTACATAAGATAGATTTATAAGTATAGAAAGCTGCGAGAGATTGCGAATTTTATAGGAATTTTATTATAATCTGGATAATTGTTATATCATATTTATGGCAGAGATAAAATATATTGAGCCGCATACAAGCGCTGAAGTAAAAGGAATCCTTAATCCTATTATTAGTGAATGGTTTTTTGGAAAATTTAAGGATTTTTCTAAGACGCAGCTTTATGGGGTTAAGAATATTTATGATAGGAAGAATATTCTTGTTTCAGCGCCTACTGGAGGAACCAAGACTTTGACTGCTTTTCTGGGAATTATTAATTATCTTGTTGAGCTTGCTTTGCGCAAAGAACTTGAAGACAAGATTTATGCGGTTTATACTTCGCCGCTTAAGGCCTTAAGCAATGATATATTTGTGAATTTAATTACGCCGCTTAATGAGATAAAAGAAATTGCTGATAAGAAAGGACTTGAAATGCAGGAAATAAGAGTTGGGCTTCGAACAGGGGATACTGGAACTTATGAAAGGGCTAAAATGGCCAAAAAAGTTCCGCATATCCTTGTCACAACGCCTGAAAGCCTTGCAATTATACTAACAACTGGCAAATTTGTTGAGAATCTTACTGCTGTTGAGTTTGTAATTGTAGATGAAATTCATGCGATGACTAACAAAAGAGGAGTTTATTTGAGCCTGACTCTTGAAAGACTATGTAACATAAGCTTAATTGAGCCTGTTCGTATTGGATTAAGTGCAACGATTTCTCCGCTTGATGAAATTGCTAAATTTTTAGCTGGAAGCGAGAGAGAGTGCCTTATTGCTGATGTAAAATTACTTAAAAAAATTGAAATTGACCTGGATTTTCCGGGAGAGGAAATACTTGATGCTGAAAGTTATGAAAGCCAGAAAAAGTTATATAATGTTCTGGATGAGCTTATACAAAAATACAGAACAACATTAATATTTACAAATACAAGAAATGCAACTGAAAGAATTGTGCATCATCTTGGGCAGAATTTTCCTGGAAAATATGCTGGATTAATTGGAGTTCATCACAGCTCTATTTCAAAAGAAAAGAGATTTGAAATTGAAGATAAATTAAGAAAAGGTGAATTAAAGGTTGTTGTAAGTTCGACTTCGCTTGAACTGGGAATTGATATTGGAAGCATTGATTTAGTTATTATGATACGCTCGCCTAAAAGTGTTTCGCGCTCGCTTCAAAGAATTGGAAGAGCAGGGCATAAGCTTCATGAGAATCCCCGTGGAAGATTTATTGTAATGGACAGGGATGACTTGGTTGAGTGTGGAATTTTGATGAAAGAGATGATTGAAAAGAAGATTGACACAACCCAAATTCCTAAAAACTGCCTTGATGTTTTGTCACAACAGATATATGGAATGGCTATTTCTAAGATTTGGAGTGTTAATGAGATGCTGAAAGTTGTTAGAAAAAGTTATTGTTATAGAGACTTGACAAAAGATGACTTTTTTTCTGTTGTGAGCTATTTAGCTGGAGATTATGCCCTTGAGCACAGAAATGTTTATGCAAAAATATGGTATGATCCTAGTACTGAGCAGATTGGAAAAAGAGGAAAGATGGCTAGAGTCATTTATATGACTAATATCGGAACTATTCCTGAAGAGGGGTTTATTGAAGTTGTGATTGGAAGCGGAGAGAGAAAAGGAAATAGTGTGGGCAAAATTGATGAAGCGTTTCTTGAAAGGCTGAAGAGAAGAGATATTTTTGTGCTTGGCGGGGCTAAATATCAGTTCCTTTATTCAAGAGGAATGAAAGCGTATGTTATGGCTGATGTTGCGAAAAACCCAACAATTCCTTCATGGTTTTCTGAAATGCTACCTTTAAATTTTGAAGTTGCGACTGATATTGGCAGATTCAGGAAGCTTGTTAAGGAACGGCTGGGCAATAAAAAAGAGTGCATCGAATTCATAAAAGAGTATATTTATTGCAGAGAGGAAATTGCTGGAGAGATTTATAATTATTTTAAAGAGCAGAACGAATTCTCGGAAGTTCCTGATGAGGGAACTTTGATTGTTGAGAAGTTTAAGGAAGAGAAAGAGTATTTACTTTTTCATTCAATGTATGGAAGGAGAGTTAATGATGCACTATCAAGAGCTTATGGGTATGCTGCTGCCTGTTTGCGGCAGAGGGATATTGAAATTGGAATTAGTGATAATGGATTTTTTATTGCTGGAGAAAGATTGGATGAAAATAAGATAATTAATTGGGTAAAATCAAAGGATTTAGGCCAGATATTAAAACAAGCTGTTGAAAATACAGAAATACTGAAAAGAAGATTTAGGCATTGCGCTGCGCGAAGCTTAATGATTTTGCGAAATTATAAAGGCAGAGAGAAAAGTGTTGGCAAGCAGCAAGTTCATTCTGGGTTTTTGCTTTTTGCTGTAAAGAAAATAAGCGAAGAGTTTCCGATTTTGAAAGAAGCTCGAAGAGAGGTAATGGAAGATTTAATGGATACTAAAAATGCTGAAAGGGTTTTAAAGTGGATTGAAGAGGGGCGTGTTAAGATAAAGAAGATAAGAATTCCTATTGTTTCTCCATTTGGGCTTGGATTGATGCTTCAGGGAAGAAGTGACTTGATTAAAATGGAAGACAGAGCTAAGTTTTTGAAGAGGATGCATGAATTGCAGATGAAGTTGATTGAGAGCAAGAGGAAAGAGATATAAATAAGAATTCGTTTGAGAATTGATGGTAACAAAAAGAAAAAGCTCTACTGAAATCTGGGAAAATACTCCGAAAGTAAAAAAAGGTGAAAGAGTTTTTATCAGCTATCCTAGTGAGGAAATGATTGATGTTACTAAGAAAAGTGAAGAATCAAAAGTTATAGAAGATTATAAAAAAGTTTCAGAAATAATGTTAAAGCATGGGGGCAAACCATATAGAGCTTCTCATCAACATATAGTCAGACCTAATGAAATGAAACAAGGAAAGAAAAATCTTCCCAGTAGTGCGGATTTTTGGATGTTTTTGGCTAATGACGACCAAGAAATCGATAGAATTGTCCAGTTTAATGCAAAAAAGAAAAAAGTAGAGGGTTATTTTGTTATAAGAAAAACTGCCAGGACTCCTAAGTCTGGAATAAGTTTTACAAAAGAATTAGCAGGATATGATAATGATGAAGATGTAGATTCTAAACTACGCGAGATTTTTGCGAGAGAATATGATGGGAAAATAGTCCAAGGAGTTTTAAAATATGAGAAGGGTGTAAATACTAATGTTGAAGAAGCATTTAAAGCACTTAAGGGAATAACTGAAAAATTTAATCTTCAAATAAAGTATCTTCCTGCAAAAGGATTTGAATATGTAGATGGAAGAGGATTTTTTCTTAAAAAAGCAGCAGAAATCCAACACGAAGAGCAGAAAAAAAGTTTAGAAAGCAAAGTAATCGGCATAACAGGAATTATCAGTTTGATTGCAGGATTATTTTTTTTATTTTCAACTTCTGGGAATATTCAATTATCTCCTGGGCAAAGTTTGATTAACTGGAATTTATGGATTGGGATTTTTCTTCTTGTTCTTGGATTAGGATGTGGTATATTTTGGTTTTGGAAGAAACGCAAGAAATAACTGGTGATTGAAAGCAAGAGGAAAGAATAAAAAGAAGAGTATATTGGAAAGATTATGAAAAAGGTGATTGTGATAATAATTTTAATTGTTTTGTTATCTGCAGGGGCATTTTCTTTATATTCTGCTCTTCAAAACAAAGATGTAAAAGAACTTAATGAAACTGAAATAAATCTTCTGAATAAAAATTATTATCTTGATACTGAATGCATGGCTGATTGCCCTGTTATCATTAATGAGTCCTCTGGCAATGAAACCTGGGAACCTCTGTGCTGGGATAATTGTGTGCAAGGAATGATAGCGCGTTATAATACTGCTAAGTTTAACTTCAGCGGAGTATTCTTTGGAGGAACTGTTGGAATTGATTATGAAGAAAATAAAGATTATGCAAAAGAAAAACTGCTTTTCTGGGCAAGCGAATTAGAAAGCTGTAGGACGAATTCAGATACACTTTCTGAAATAATGTCATGCATAAAGCATACGCTTCCGGCCTTGAAAGAAAAATACAAAATAGAAGAATAAAAAGAATTAAGTAGAGTTTGTTTTGTTTAATTTTATGAAAGAAATTGAATTTATTGGGAAATGCGCGCTTGTTAAAGTGGGAAAGAAAAAGATACTGACATTTGGAGACTTGCATTTTGGGTATGAAGAAGTTTTGGCTTTATCTGGGGTGTTTGTATCTATGGGAATCTTTGAAGATACTATTGCGCATCTTGATTTGGTTTTTGAGAAAATTGGGAAAGTGGATGAAATTGTTGTTCTTGGAGATGTAAAGCATGATTTTGGGAGCATATTACATCAGGAATGGGAAAATGTGTTGAAGTTTTTCGATTATTTAAAAGATAAATGCAAGAAAATAATTGTTATAAAAGGAAACCATGATAAATTAATTGAGCCAATTGTTAGAAAAAAAGATGTTGTGTTAAGGGATTACTATATTAAAGGAAAATATTGTTTTTTGCATGGTGACAGGTATTTAAAAGAGATATATGGAAAAGAGATTAAGTGCTGGATAATGGGCCATGGCCATCCGGCAATTAAGCTAAGTAATGGAGTCAAAGTTGAGAAGTATAAATGCTTCCTTGATGGCAATTACAAAGGCAAGAGGGTAATAATTATGCCTAGTTTTGCAATGTTTAGTGAAGGAAGCGACCCTAGGGAGAATGAAGTTATTACTGCCTGGGACTTTAATTGGAAAAAGTTTAAGGCTTATGTTATTGAAGAAGATTTAAATGTGTTAAATTTTGGAGAGCTAGGAAAGATAAGATAGAAATTATATATAACAAACTATAATAATTCTTAAAAGGAATTATTAATTAATTTTTTGATGAAGAGCAATCTTACAGCAATAGCACGGAGTGTAGCACCAGACAGTATTATAAGAAAAGAAAGATTTATTTCACCAGTGTATATTAAAAGATATTATTCAGCATCAAAAGAAACTGCAAAAATATTTACAGAACATCCTGATGTTGCAAGATATAGGGGAGAATGTGTTGATGGCTCTGAAGATAATTTTTTAAAATGGTGTAAAAAAAATAGTGTTTGGGGCTTTGAGGATTATGAAGGATTTTTAATAATGGGAGAAAATGGAACATTAAACAGAATAAGTCTTAAAACTCATTTTTTAAGCCATGAAGATGCTGCACCACATTTAGGGATTAAAATTCCCGGTGGAATGGGCGCTTCGCATTTTTTAAGAATGGATTATGTTTGGAAAGAGATTGTTACAATAACATCCCAACCCTCTTCAAAAGAAATTCCAAGAGAATTACTGGCTCCATTATTAGCAAGAGGCTATTTTCATACCTATTCGGAATCGCCTAATTGGGATTTTAACTTGGTTTCTTTTCCTCCAAAATGAAGATAGGTCTGTTTTATAATAAAAAAACTGCAGAATTATAAATGAAAATAGGCTCATTATACAATACCCCAATCAGACTAAGGGGGAGATTTAATTGCTATAGAAAAGGAAAGAGATAAATTATGGATTAGATATGAGGGTAATCTTTATGTTTTAACTGGTGTTGCAAGCAAAGCAAATTTAAATGGTTGGGTAAATGTAAATTCTACAGGATATTGGGAAAGAGAAAAAGAACATATTCCTAAATGGATTGGGAAGAATACAAACCGAATAAAAGAGACAGTACACAATAAATTTATTTGTTGTCTTCTTTTTTAGCAATTCTTGGAAGAGGAACATGAGAAGGAATTCCTATTTCTTCCTCAAGCTGAAGAGCACGGATTGAACACTTGTTCAAAATAAGGTTAAATAAGGGCAATCTCATTGATTCTGGAAGCTGCTTCTTTTTCCAGGACTTGAATATTGCCTTTGATTCTTCCTTGTCTAATGAGAGAAGAATTGTTCCATCAAAACAAATCTGCGCGTCTTTTTCGTCTTTGCCTTCGGTGTTTGTGCCATAATCAACTGAAAAATGAAAAGATATTTTTATAGTTTCCAGCTCTTTAAGGATATCTATTTTTTCTTTGTCTATATCTAAAAAATTGATATTTGTATTTATTCCAGTGTTAGATTTAAAATTTGGAAATCTTTCTGCTGATATTTTCTTAAAATTGAATCCTATGAGTTGCATGTTGAGAGAGAGTAAAAAGGATTTTTAAAGTTTATTGTAAAATTAATATTATATTAAATCTTCTTCTGATATTACAACAAAATCACCAATAGCAATTATTGTATTATAAGGAATTAAAACATCTTTACCTTGAGAAACTTCCAAATTTAGATTTCTTGTATAAGGTGTAGGCTCTTTAAGCATTAATTGGATTAACTCGCCGGTTTTAGTTTCAAATGTAACATCTTTGACTATACCCAGCCTTTTACCTTCTTTTGTAACAACTAATTTGCCTATAACATCTCTTAATGGTTTTTTATCTAATGTCATGTTCCATTTAAATAAAAAGTATATATAAACTTTTCCTAAACAATTTTTATTGATAAAGAGTGATTAACATATGATTACCCACCCTTTGATTTCTTATGGAGATATTAATAAGATTTAAATAAATTAATAAATCTTAGTTTTTATTATTTTTATTTTTAAATATATATATTATATAATATATATTATATATTATTATATATAATGCTATATACTAATGTTCGTATTATTAATGTTTTTGTTGAGATAATATTAAGCTGGAGTTATATATCTCCAGTGGAAATGATGGTGTGGGGTAATTTGTTTAGTTTTTAGCTTTAGTTACTTAATTTTACTCGTGAATAACTTTATTTTCATTGGAAATAAAGCTTAGGATAGAGATATATTTATAATGTTAATAATTTTTAAAGGGTATGAGGTGAAAAATGAATAAAATCGACAGGATTTTTGATTCTTTTATAACAAACAATTTATTTAAGGACAAATCTGTTCTTCAGGCTAATTATAATCCTGAAAATATCCCTCACAGGAACGAGCAAATAGAGTCTGTTGCTTCTATACTTGCACCAGCTTTACGAGGAGAGAGAGTAAGTAATTTATTCGTTTATGGAAAAACTGGAACTGGCAAGACATTATCAATACAACATGTTGGAAACAAAATTCAGGATAAAATCAGGGAGTTAGGACAAAGTAATCTTAGGTTTTTGTATATAAACTGCAAACTAAAGAAGGTTGCTGATACTGAGTATAGGATTATTGCGGAATTAATCCGTTCTTTAGGAGAGAAAATACCTACAACAGGCCTTCCTACAGATTATGTTTATTCTAAATTTATAGATTTGATTGATA
>CAYIRC010000001.1:0-50737 GCA_964365855.1 Candidatus Woesearchaeota archaeon | reverse complement strand
AGATGATAATTCTTGTTTTAGATGAAATAGACCAGGCTGTCAAGAAAATTTCAGATAATTTTATATATACTCTTACTAGGATGAATTCTGAATTAAAAAACGCGCAGATTAGCTTAATAGGAATAAGCAATAGCTTAACTTTTATGGATAATATTGACCCAAGGGTGAAAAGTTCTTTAGGAGAGGAAGAGCTTGTTTTTCCGCCTTATAATGCATTACAACTTCAAGATATATTAAAGGAGCGGGCCGAGAGAGCGTTTAAAGATGGTGTTTTAGAAGAGGGGGTTATTTCGAAATGTGCTGCTTATGCCGCCAGAGAACATGGTGACGCACGACGAGCGTTAGACTTGTTGAGAGTTGCGGGGGAGCTGGCTGAAAGAGAAAATAGCAAGAAAATAAGCTTGGGGCATATTGACTTTGCAAATCAAAAAATAGAGAGAGACAAAATGCTTGATATTATTGAGAGCGAACCAAAACAATTTCAGCTGGTTTTGGCTGCTATAATTTCTTTAAATGAAAAAAAAGGCTATGGGCATATATTTACCGGCGATGTTTTTAATGCATATAATGAAATCTGCGAAAGAACGAAAAATGAAATCTTAACACAAAGAAGAGTTTCTGACATTTTAGCTGAATTTGATATGTTAGGGATAATAAATGCCCGAGTAATTAGCAAGGGAAGACAAGGCAGAACGCGAGAGATAAGATTAATGCTTTCTGAAAATATACGGGAGAAGGCAAAAGAGATTTTGCAAAAATCAATTGAAATATGAACCAAGAAATTTTGAAGACCATCAAAGAAAGAGGGCTTTTAGTTGAGAGAGAAATATTTGATTTAATAGATAGTTTTAATGATATAAATACAGCCAAAGACTTTTTGACTAATTTGGAAAGATTTTCTGGACAAAAATTAATTACAAAATCAGTTCTTAACAAAAATTTTGAATATGTAAAAAGCATTGTGAATAACCTCCCGAATGAAAGCAAATCCTATGTAGGAAATATTATAATAAAACTTGGGCTTAGTTTAGAGATAAGAAAGGAAGAAAGAGTTGTTGATAATACTTTAAGGAAACAAAACTTCCAGATATTTTGTGCAGACACAAAAAATGAAAAAAAATTAGAAGTTTCTGATTTCACTTATAATTTTAGAGCAAGATACCAGCAGTTGCAAAGGATATTAATGTTCCGGCCCGAACTTCAAAATCTTGTTTCAATAAACAAGATTTCAGGGGACAGGCAGGCTTTGAGCATAATAGGCATAGTAAGTGAAAAAAGGGTAACTAAAAATAAAAATATGATAATCAAATTTGAGGATCTTACTGGAGAAATTAGTGCATTGGTTAAATTTGATAAAGAAGAGGTGTTTGAGAAAGCTGGCGAGTTGCAGTTAGATGATGTTGTAGGCGTAAAAGCTTCAGGAAATAGAGATATATTATTTGTGCAGGATATTTATTTTCCAGATGCATTTATACATAATAAAGTAAAGTTTGATGAAGATGTTGCAATTGCATTTTTATCTGATGTGCATGCTGGAAGCTGTAAGCATTTAGGAAAAAATTTTGAAAGGTTTTTGGACTGGATAAATAGCGATGATGAAACTGCAAAGAAAATAAAATATATCTTTTTTACAGGCGATAATGTGGATGGGGTGGGAATTTTTCCAGGGCAAGAAAACTTTTTAGAGCTGAAAAGCATGAAAGAGCAATATTGCCTTTTAGCTTCATATCTAAAAAGAATACCAAAAAATATTAATATTTTTATGTGCCCGGGTCAGCACGATGCAACAAGAGTTGCAGAACCTCAACCTATAATTGACAGAGAATATGCTGCTGCACTTTATGAAATTGAAAATTTAACTCTTGTTACAAATCCTGCTATGGTCAAGTTAATTGAGGGCGATAAAGAATTCAAAGTATTACTATATCACGGCGCCAGCCTGCATACTTTCATAAATGAGATAAAAGAATTAAGAGAGTTAAAAGCCCATAAAACGCCTGCAAAGGCTGTAAAGCACATGCTGAAGAGGAGGCATCTTGCACCAACCCATTCTTCTGTTGTTTATATTCCCAACAGGGACAAGGACCCTTTAATTATTTCAGAAGTTCCTGATGTTATTGCAACAGGCGAAATTCATAGGTCTGATATAGAAAGTTATAATGGGATTTTAATTATTACTGGAAGCTGCTGGCAAGGACAAACTGATTTCGAGGAAAAAACTGGCAATTTTCCAGACCCTGCAAAAGTTCCGGTTTTAAACCTTAAGACAAGAGAACTAAAGGTTTTTGACTTTGGAGACGAAGGTGAGGTGAAAAATGCTGGATGAAAACAAAGCACATTATGTATCAGTTACAGGGATTGTTATTAAAGATGGAAAATTTTTAATTACAAAATGGTCTGCAAATGAAAAAGCTTTTCCAAGTTTATGGACTGTTCCAGGAGGCAAATTAGAGAAAGAAGATTATATTAAAAGGCCTGCAGACACTTCTGCTGGGCAGTGGTATAATATTTGTGAAGACATTGTTAGACGAGAGGTACTTGAAGAAACTGGAATTAAAATAAGAAATATAAAATATTTAGCAAGTTTGGTTTTTATAAGGCCTGATGGAATTCCGGTTGTGGTAATAAGCTTATATGGTGATTATGCTGGAGGAGAAGTAAAGTTAAGTGAAGAGTCTATCGATTATGCCTGGGTAAATTTGGAAGAAGCCATGGATTATAAAATGATTGACGGCATTTTTGAAGAATTGGAAATGCTTGATAAGGTTTTGAAAGGCAGTAAGGTAGTGGAGTGGGGCGAGAAAATTAACAAAGATGAATTACTAACTGAAAAAATAAGAAAATACGTTGAAGATGAATGCAAAAAACCTGAAAGCAAGTATGGCTATGAATGCTTTGAAAGCCATTTTATTCCTACTGTCAAATATGCGAAGTTACTTGCTGAAAGATTAAATGCTAATGCTGAAATTGTTGAACTTGCTGCATGGCTTCATGACATTGGTTCAATAATTTATGGGAGAGAAAATCATCATATTACCTGGAGCAAGGTTGCTGACAAGAAACTAAACGAATTGGGCTATGAGAAGGAAAAAATTGAGAGAGTAAAAGAATGCATCTTTGCCCATAGAGGAAGCAAGTATATTGAAAGGAAATCAATCGAAGCACAGATTATTGCAGAAGCAGATGCTATAAACTACTTTGATGATATTGGAAACTTAATTTGGGTTGTAGCACATTATGAAAAAAAGGATAAAAAAGAGGCGTTATGTTCTGTTAAAGACAAGGTGATTAACTCTTTTGAAAAGTTATCTGATTCTGCAAAAGAAATTGTGAGACCTAAATTTGAAGCTGCAATGCTTTTGCTAAACTAAAATGAATATTAAAGAGTATTTTGTAAAAATAGAAAGCGATGTTAAAAAAATGTATAAGTTCGCAAACAAAGCTCGAGTCAAAGGCATAGATCCTATTAGTGAAGTAGAAATTCCAATTGCATTATCCCTTGCAGAAAGAGCGACAGGATTAATTTCTACATTATATCCTCAAATAGCAGATAAGAGAATCGTTAGCAGAATCTTAGAATTGGAAAAACAATATGGTTCACTTGACCCTGCTGTTGCCTTGAGCATTGCTGAAGAAATTGCTAAGGAGAAATTCTGTAAATTTAAAGACTACAAAGAGGCGATTGAGGCAGGAGCACGGATTGCAATTGCATATCTTACTTTAGGAGTTGTTTCTTCACCAATAGAGGGATTTGTTGAGTTACATTTTGAGAAGACTTCTGATGGGAAAGAGTATTTTGTCCCGTATTATGCCGGTCCAATAAGGTCTGCCGGAGGAACAGAGGCAGCATTTTCTGTTGTTATTTTGGATTATTTAAGAGAGATATTAGGATATGCACGATATGACCCTACAGAAGATGAAGTTAAAAGAGGGATTCATGAAACCTATATGTATCATGAAAGAGTCAGCAACTTGCAGTACCTTCCAAGCGAGAAAGAGATTGAATTTTTAATGAGAAACATTCCGGTTCAGATTTCTGGCGACCCGAGTGAAGATAAAGAAGTTTATAATTTTAAAGATTTAAAGCGAGTTCCAACTAATTTTATCCGCTCGGGATTTTGCTTGACTTTAAATGAAGGAATTGCACTAAAAGCTCCAAAGGTTTTGAAAAGAATTATTAAATTAAGGGAAAAAGGATTTAAACTAAGCGACTGGAGCTGGATGGAAGAGTTTGTAAATCTTCAAAAAAAGATAAAAGAAAATAAAACTGTTGGAAGCGGGGCAAGTGCTACTTATATTCAAGACCTTGTTGCAGGAAGGCCGGTTTTTGGACATCCCTCTTATTCCGGAGCATTTAGGCTACGATACGGGCGATGCAGAAATACAGGCTATTCTGCTTTAGCATTACATCCAGCTACAATGCATATTTGCGATGACTTTATAGCAATTGGAACACAGTTAAAAATTGAAAAACCTACAAAAGGATGCACTGTTGCGGTATGCTCAAGCATTGACGGGCCCATTGTGAAATTTAGGAATGGCGATGTAAAGCAGATTTTTAATCCTGAAGAAGCAAAAAAAATTTATAAAGATGTTGAAGAAATAATTTACTTAGGAGATTTACTTGTTCCGTATGGGGATTATTTAAATAGGAATCATGCTCTTGACAAGCCAGGGTATGTTGAACAATATTGGATGGAACAGCTTCTAAAGGCTGGAGGGCAGAGCGAGCTATTTCCAGATTTTGAGAAAGCTGTTGTCTTATCTCAAGAATTTAAAATACCATTGCATCCGAGTTATATTTATTATTGGAGAGAAATTAGCAATGAAGATTTGAATGCTTTAGTTGATTGGATTGCTCATGGCGAGATAAGAACTACTTTAGTTTTGCCTTATACTAATTTGGACAAGTCAAGATTCTCAAAGGGCAAAAGAGCCATAGAGCTAATTGGATGCGAGCATAAAGTGTCAATTGAAAATGTTATTTTGAATGAAAAAGACACTAAGGCATTATTATTCAATTTAGGAATTGATTATACTGGAAATTTCGAACAGAGTATTGAGAATTTAATAATTAAGCTAAAAGAATCTACTGGAAAGCCCATACTTGAAATAATTAAATCGTTATGCTCTTTAGAGATCAAGGATAAGTCTGGGACATTTATTGGCGCGAGAATGGGCAGACCAGAAAAGGCCAAGTTAAGAAAATTAACTGGAAGTCCGCATGTTTTATTTCCTGTTGGATACGAAGGAGGAAGGTTGAGAAGTGTTCAGGCAGCTATTGACAATGGAAGGGTTGAAGCTGAATTTGCTGTTTTTTATTGCGACAAATGCAAGCACGAAACAATTTATCCAAGCTGTGAGATTTGCCAGTCAACATGCAAGAAAATGAATTACTGCCCGGATTGCGATGAAAATTATACTGGAAAATGCCCCCAACATGAGAGGAGTTTAGAATTCAAAAAGAAGCGTATAGATATTAAACATTATTTTGACATTGCTAAGAAACAAACTAATTTGAGAACAGAGGATATTCCTGTTGTAGTAAAGGGCGTAAGAGGGACCAGTAATAAAGACCACAGCTGCGAGAATTTAGCAAAGGGCTTATTGAGAGCAAAGCATAATTTAAATGTAAATAAAGATGGGACAATAAGGTATGACATGAGTGAAATGCCTTTAACTCATTTTAAGGCTAAGGAAATTGGGACAAGCATTTCAAAATTGAAGGAATTGGGATATGAATGGGATTTAAATGGAAATCCTATTGAAAATGATAACCAGGTTATAGAACTTTTTCCACATGATATAATTTTGCCTGCTTGCCCTAATTCCCAAGATGAGAGAGCAGATGATTTATTTTTAAAAATCTGCCAGTTTGTTGATGATGAACTTGAAAAATTATATGGGCTACCAAGGTATTTTAATGCAAAGACAAAGGAGGATTTGATAGGAGTATTTTTAGGATGTATGGCTCCTCATAATTGTGCTGCGGTAACTGGGAGATTAATTGGATTTTCTAAAACTCAGGCTTTTCTTGCTTCGCCTTATATTCATGCAGCAATGAGGCGTGATTGTGATGGGGATGAGGCTGCAGCAATGCTGTTAATGGACATGCTGCTTAATTTTTCGAAAAGTTTTCTGCCTTCACATAGAGGAGGAACACAAGATGCTCCATTAGTCTTAAATGCGTGCTTAAGAGCTGGAGAGGTTGATGACATGATATTTGATGTGGATGTTTCAAAAAAAATTCCTTTAGAGTTATATGAAGCTGCGGAAAAAGAGAAAAGCCCGTATGAGGTTAAGATGGAACAGGTTAGAAACCGGCTTGGAAAAGAGAAAGAATTCTATGACTTGGGATATGCCTATGAAACTGAAAATATAAACGGGGGGCCGCTATGCTCTAGCTATAAGACTTTGCCAACAATGCACGATAAAGTTGAGTCACAGATGGAATTATGTAAAAAAATAAGGGCGGTTGATACTGATGATGTTTCAAGATTGATTATAGAGAGACATTTTATCAGAGACACAAGGGGTAATTTAAGAAAATTCTCGATGCAAGTCTTTCGATGTGTTGGATGCAACAGCAAATATAGGCGACCTCCTTTGACTGGAAAATGCACTAAGTGCGGTGGGAAATTAATTTTTACAATTTCTGAAGGAAGTGTTTTGAAATATATGCAGCCCGCACTAGATCTTGCGAGAAAATATCATGCCAGCCCGTATTTATTAGAAAGCTTAGAACTGACTGAAATGTATATACAAAGCATTTTTGGAAAAGAGAAAGAAAAGCAAGAAGCTTTAGGCAAATGGTTCAAATAGCTTATTTTTTACACTCTTTTTTTAAATAATTTAAGGTCAAGCCAACAAGCCTCTCTTGGTCTTCTTTGAAAAAATCAAAACCTGGCTCACAGTTTACTTCTAAGACAAGCCATTTGCCATCTTTTTTCAATAAATCAACACCGCAAATATTTATTTTCATAACTTGTGTTATTTTTTTTAATATTTTTTCTAGCTCGGAGTCTATAGTAAATTTCTCAAAATCCTTTTCATATACACCTGTCGCTTTCCAGCTCCTGCCTTTTTTAATTGCTGTTTGAACTACTTTTTTATCTATAATTGTTGCACGATATGAGGGAGAAGATACAAATTCTTGAGCTATTATCGGAAGCTTTTCAGAACTTTTTTTCCAGAATCTGTTTATTATTTTTACTGCTTGTTTAATGTTATCTGCTTTATCTACATATTCTCCCATAGTCCCATTTATTCGTTTCAGAACAATAGGCCATTTTCTCCATTCTTTTAATTCTTTTTGTGCAATATTAATATTTTCTGACAAAAGAATAGTGGATAATGTAGGGATATTATGCTTTTTGCATTTAATATAGAACATCCATTTATCTTCAGTGTCGTAATATAATGAAGACTTGTCAATTACGGTTTTACCAAGCTCTTCTATTGTTTTAAGAACTTCTATTACAAATGGTTCTCCAGTGTTATTATAGATTAAGCTACACTGCTTAATCTTTTTATTGAATGACTCCCAATCTATTTTTTTGAAGATGTTGAATAAAATGAGATTGATGTTCTTTTTTTTTGCAAGCTTAATAAATATTTTTGTCTCTTTATCGATATTCCCGTCATAAAGAAATCCTACCACTGGCTTTTTCATTTAAGTATCGAGATATTTTTTTATTTAAAGCTTTTTATTGAAGAAGATAATACATAATAGAAGGAATCAGCAAGCAGCCCATTAAGTTTATTCTTCTTGAGTTTGATGAGATAGCAAAAATTCCTAAAGAATTAGCTATTATAAGAACTCCCAAACCTAAGAGATTTGAAAAAATCAAGTTTACTAGAAATAAAACAAGTAGAGTAATTAGGCTCAATTTTTGATAATTAATTTTGTTAAGATAAATAGCAAAAACTTTTGAAATTTTTATTCCGATTATAAAAGCCATAATCCCTGAAATAATAACTGCTGAAAGAATGATTAGTAAATTGCTAAATGAAATATTCTTTAAGATTTCCTGCACTGCTGCAGAGGTCCCGGTTCTTGTTTTATTTATAGAATAGGCAGTAACATAGCTTAATCCCATTACAACTGTATTAATTATTCCGATTAAGAATAGAAAACCCGCGCTATTCTGTTCTGTTATTTCTGAACCGATTACTGCTGCATGACCTGAGCCGATACCTGGAAGAAAAGAACAAAATGGAGCTGAAACTGCTGCAGCTGAAACTGACTTAATAAACTGTACCTTTGGAATCTTTATTTCTTTAATTGATTTTACTTTTTGTTTCTGCAAAATCACTTTATCTTTGAGACTTATAATTAAAGCAGATGTTCCGAATAAACCTGTTAATAACGGAAGAAGGGGCTCTTTGACTGGCAGATTAAAAGCAGCATATCCTAAAATCCTGCTAGAATAAAAACAATGACTGAATTTATAATTTTTTCTTCTCTGAAAATCAGGTATAATGAAACGAAAATTAAGATAAATGGTATAATTGTTTTTATTAAACTAAATAATGGAGGAAGCGCATAAATAAAAACAGGTGTTATTATTATGATTAATGGGAGAGCAATTAATGACCCATAAAGAGTGAAGACTACTGCTTCGTGACCTCGTCCTTCTTTTAGCAGTCTGTGTCCGGGCAAAACTGCGAGAAAATTATCCTCTTCTGGAGCCCCAAGATAAATTGAAGGGATGAAATCCAGGAAGGTATGGGTGATAGACATTGCAACAATAAAAATCGCCAGAGGGAGAGATAATTTTGAATTAAAGCTAGCAAGATTTAGAACTAGAATTGTAGAGATAAGATTTATATGGATGCCTGGAGCAAGTCCGGTGAATGTGCCAGCAAGTATTCCAAGGAATAACGCAAGAATTAGCTCTATTAGCATAATTTAACCAAGCTTTAAGCAATATATAGATTTCTTTTAGTATTATTTATCGGACATTTTTCAGATACTTTATGCTTTTTGGACTGTGTTAAAGCCTGCGATAATTTTAAAAATTGACCTGATGTTTTCCGGTGATGGCTGAGAAAATACCTGTGGTGGTCATAATTGACTTAGATGGAACAATTGTTGAATCAAAACCTGCAGATGTTCTTTTTTGCCAAGGATTTAAACTAGAACCAGGCAAGCAAATTATTGGAGAGTATGCAGTTAGTGCAATTTTGCATTTACTTAAGGGAGGGATTGGAAGAGTTTCGGAGCATTTAATTGAAACTGTTCAAACTATATGGCATGGGGGCAGTTATTCTAATGGTTCGTATCCACTTGTTTCGGGCATGGAAGAAGCCCTTGAAGCGAGTAAGTCTTTGGTGTTATATTTAGCCCTTATTTCCTCTAACCGAAGAGAATTTGTTGAGAGAACTGGAAGAAAAGTTCTTCCTTTGTTTGATTATGTTGTAACAAGAGAGAATGCAGGCAGGAAATCTGATGGGCTTCAGTTAATAATCGATAAATTTGGCCTGCCTAAACACAAGCATTGTTTATTTGGAGATACTATTTGGGATGAACGAGCTGCAGGGAAAGCAGGCATACATTTTAGAGGTGTTGGATGGGGATGGAAACATTTCAAACCTGTAAATGATTATGGATTTGCACGCACACCTTCAGAGATACCTCAAATAATTCAGCAAACTTTTTTGTGATTTTTACAAGTAATTTAATTAGTTTAGTTTTTAATGCGTAATGCTATAATCTGCTTTTTACTATTGTATAGGTCAATTAAGCCTAAGACTGAAATATTTTTGTTGAGATATTTAGGGCAGGAAAGGTCACAGACGATTTCTTTATTATTTATTAAAAGAATTTTTGAGGATTTTGTATATTTTTCTTCTAAGACCTCCCCAGTTACACTAACTTTTTGATTTGGCTGTAAATCAGTTAAATTTGATGGATTTATAATTGGCTTGCTATGATTTAATAAAACTAATAAAATAAATATGCCTATAATAGTTATAGAAAAAGCTATTTTTTTCATAAATATTACAGAATTAAGAGGCTTAAAAAGTTTTATAGCAAGATTTAAAATTAGGCTATCCTAAAAAGAAGTTATGGATATTAATGAAAAAGTTAATGTTATCAAGAGCCTTGCAGAAGAGATTCTTACTGAAGAAGAGCTAGTTAACCTACTAAAAACAAAGAAAAAGATTATTGCATATGATGGGTTTGAGCCATCTGGACAATTACATATTGCACAGGGATTAATGAAAGCGATAAATGTGAACAAGCTAACTTCAATTGGCATAACTTTCAAATTTTGGGTTGCTGACTGGTTTGCTATGATTAATAATAAACTCGGAGGAGATTTAGATAAAATCAAAACTGTTGGAGAATATTTTATTGAAGTTTGGAAAGCATGCGGCATGGATTGTGATAAAGTTGAATTTGTTTGGGCATCGGATTTTATTAAATCGCACCCGGAATATTGGGAAAGTGTATTGAAATTATCCATGAATTCAACTGTACAAAGAGTTTTGAGATGCGGGCAAATTATGGGCAGAGAAGAAAATACAAGCAATCCAAGTTCTCAAATACTATATCCTTTAATGCAGGCATCAGATATGATTCATCTTAATGTTGATATTGCACAATTAGGTTTGGACCAAAGAAAAGTTAATGTGCTTGCAAGAGAACTTTTTCCAAAACTAGGTTATAAGCCTCCTGTTGCAGTACATAATCATATGCTGCTTGGATTGCAATTTAGAGAGACAGATGCTGAAGGGGTTGATAGGAAAATTGCTCTAAAAATGTCTAAGTCTAAGCCAGAGACAGCTATTTTTATGACAGATTCAAAGGAAGACATTTTCAGGAAATTTAAAAATGCTTATTGCCCTGAAGGAAAGGAAGAAGATAATCCTGTTCTTGAATATACCAAATATATTATTTTTGAAAAATTCAAAGAAATTACAATTGAAAGACCTGAAAAATTTGGTGGCAATCTTGTTATTAAAAACTATGAAGAATTGAGGGATAAATTTGTGAAGAAGGAAGTACATCCTTTAGATTTGAAGAATTGTGTTGCTAAATATATTAATGAACTTATAGAACCTGTGAGAAATCATTTTAAAACCAATAAAAAAGCCAAAGCTCTTTATGAAAAAGTAAAAAGCTTTGAAGTAACGAGATAATTATTTTGTGCAAATCTCTAAGATTCTTCAATCTTCGGTTGGTAAACCTTCAGATTGTGTGAAATTCTACGATATCTTTGTCTTTGAGGACATGGGAGAGTCCAACAATCTGGTTTGAAAATTTTGAGCTTGGCCCGGTTAAGCGAGTTTCTTTTACTCTTTGTGAGAAGCCCTTAAGAATTGATTCTGCAACATCCTTGACTGTTGAATTTTGAGGAAGCATAACTGGAATGGGAGAATGCAACTTTCCTGGCTCTTTTGTGTAAACTCTAATGCATTTCATACTTTTGAAAATTCTTTCTTTTAATTCTTCTAAATTTTCTCCGGTGGTGCAGGAAACAAGAATCCCATTTAATTTTTTACTCTTTATTGTTGCTTCGAGCTTTCTTTTTTGTTCATCTGACATTAAATCTGATTTATTGATAACAATAATTTTATTATTTGCTCTTTTTATGTAACTTTCTATTTTAGGAATATCTTCTAGGGATTCAATAACTTCTATAATACAGTCTGCTGTATTTACAATTCCTATGTCAAAATTTTCAGAACCAATACTTGGCAAATCTATAATCTGGGCTTTAACTCCCTGATAGTCCAGTGTTCCTATTTCTGGTATTTGGGTTGTGAAGGGATAAGCGCCTATTTTTGGCTTGGCGTTTGTAATCTTTGATAACAATGAGCTTTTTCCTGAATTTGGCAAGCCAACCAAGATGCACTGAAATCCTTCCTTTCTAATGCCTTTTTTTGCACCTCCTGATTTCTTGCTTTTTTCAAGCTTTTCTTTAAATCTTTTCAAGCGAGTTTTGAGCTCGGCTCTAAGATTCTCAGACCCCTTGTGGGCTGGTGCTTTTCTCAACATTTCTTCCAAACAAGCAATTTTTTCTTCGATTGTTTTAGCCTGGAGGTATCTTTTTTCTGCTTCGAAATACTGATAATCTGCGTTTATAGGCATAGTAATATTTTAATTGGAAAAGTATAAATATCTTTATAATTTACTTTTACTATGAAGAAAAAATTCAGCTCCAAAGAGGCGCAGATAATTGGAGAAAAATTAGGAATTAAATGGGATAAATTTGATATTAAACAATTTAAAATGGGGCTTGATGTTGAATTAGAACACGGCAAGATAAGAAAAAAAACTAATATTACAGATGACAACCCTATTATGACCGGCAAAATTGCTTTAGCTCATTTAAATGAGCTTTCTGACTATTATGACCGTCTTGAGAGGCTCGAAAAGCAGGCTGAAAAATTCTGGAAAAGCAAGATTCAATAACTTTATTAATAAATTTTAATTTTAGTGTTCATGAAATTCTTCAAAAGAAAATTAAAGAATGGGACAACTGTGCTAATGGAAAAGAGGTATCTTCCAGTTATTTCCTTAAGCATAACCAATAAATTTGGAGCAGGCAATGAGACATCTAAAATAAAGGGTGCGGCACATTTTATTGAACATCTTCTTTTTACAGGCACTAAAACTCGGAGCCATGAAGATATTTCCAGAGAAATAGAAAAAAAGGGCGGAATTTTAAATGGATTTACTGCAAATGAGATAACTTCTTTTTGGTTTAAGCTGCCGAGCAAACATATTTTTGCAGGACTTGATATCCTTACTGACCTTTTGAATAATCCCACTTTTGACGAACTTAAATTTGAAAAGGAAAAGAAGGTTATCTTAGAGGAAATTAAAATGTATCATGATTCACCTGAGAAGTATATTTATGACAAGATTGAAGAAAATCTTTATAAAAAACCTTTTGGCGAGAGCATTACTGGCTCTGAAAAAACAATTTCTCCAATGAAAAGGAATTTTGTAGCAAACTTATTTAAGAGAAGCTATAATCCCAGGAGTTATATTGTAACTCTTGTGGGCAATGCGAATTTTGACAAAGTCTGCAGTTATCTTGAGAAAAATTTTAAACCTCGAAAAGATTTTATTAAGCCTATTTTTATTAAGAAGAAGAACTCTGAAACAAGTGAAAAAAGGGCAGGAATAGACCAGGCACATTTTATTTTTGCAATTCATGCTCCTTTAGCCAATGACCCAAATTCCGATGCGTTAGAAGTTTTAGATGCTTATCTTGCCAATGGCATGTCTTCACGTTTATTTTTAAAAATAAGAGAAGAAAAAGGATTAGCTTATTCAATAAGAAGCAGTATAACCTGTGAAAAAAGTTATTCTTATTACAGCATTTATATTGGAACAACTGCTCAGGCCTTAGATGAAGTTAAAAAAATAATTTTAGATGAATTCAAAAATATTGCCAATATGACTAAAAAAGACCTTGAAGAGGCTAAAGAAAGATTAATTGGGCTAAGTAAAATCTCTGCCGAAGAAAGCTCGAATGTAATGAATGAGCTTCTTTTCTCTGAAATTGCCAATGATGCCAGAGATTATTATAAACATGAAAAAAATATTCGAAAAGTTACATTGCAACAGGTTAAGACTTTAGCTAAAATAAAAAGATACAGCTCTGCTGTAATAATTCCTAAATAAATGGAGGGCAAAAAGCTTTTTAGAATGTTTATTGCAATTCAATTTTCAGATGAAGTTATAAAAGAAGTTGCACGTGTCCAGAAGCTTATTTCAAAGCAAAAATTT
Source organism: Candidatus Woesearchaeota archaeon (assembly GCA_964365855.1). Classification (GTDB taxonomy): domain Archaea; phylum Nanobdellota; class Nanobdellia; order Pacearchaeales; family GW2011-AR1; genus CAYIRC01. The sequence continues at coordinate 36,987 of CAYIRC010000001.1, read as the reverse complement.
ACAGGCAAATTGACTGAGCTAGAGAATATTCATTTAACCTTAAAATTTTTAGGCGAGATTGACTTTGAAATGGCTGAAAAAGTGCAAAAAAAACTTGAGGAAATTAAAATAAATGAGATAACTGCGAAGCTTGGAGGCATAGGAACTTTTTGCCGCAAGAATTCATGTATTGTGTGGATAAAACTAAATGGAAAAGAGTTATTTGAACTGCAAAAGAAGATTGATGATTTATTGAAAGGATTTTTTAAGCCTGAGGAAAGATTTATGTCTCATATCACTGTTGGAAGGGTTAAATATGTGAAAGATATTAAAAATTTTAAAAAAATGATTGAGAGCATTAGTGTTAGAAAAATCGGCTTTAAAATCAAGAAGTTTCAGCTGAAGCTATCTGAATTAAATCCCCTTTGGCCTGTTTATTCAAATATTAAAGAATATAATCTGAATAATTGGGATGAAACACAGATAAAAAAGCTAATCTAGATTTAAATAATTATTGCTTCCCAATTTTTATTTTCTATAACCTATTTATTTTTAAACCTGTGAATTAATTTCTTTTTTTAATGGAAGTTGAACAAATAAATAAGCATCCTAAATTAAGGCGAGATGCTGTTGAAAAATTGGAATTTACTCTTGGTTCAGGCGTAATAAGTGATCTTATAGACACAGCAACGAATATTGTTGAAGAGAATGACTGGTCTGGTGTCAGACTTAAAGGCTATTCACATCTTGCAGAAACAACTATTGCCTTTGAATTGAGAGGTATGAAAGTTATATGGGCTGCAACAAACAATACCAAGCCTGATAGATTTTATGATTCTCATCGAGAGAAGCAAGTAATTGGAAGAGCTTATAGCACAAGCTTTGAATTTTATTATGAGATTAACCTTGATGAATATTTTGGAATGAGAAGAAGAGGTTTGCAGAAACTTAAACTTCATCAATAAGCTTTGCAAAGTCTTGGGTGCGCTTGCCAAGGATTTCTTTCAATTCTCCTGCTGGGGCATTTATTATATTTTTAATTGAACCAAATTTGTCGATGAGCTTTTTGGCTGTTTTTGGGCCAATATTTGGAAATCCTTCCAGGATAAATTGAACCCGCTCATCTTTATTTCTTATTATTTTTTTAGGCCTTATTGAAAATGATTTATCTTTCGATTTTTTTGCAAGAACCTCAATATATTTTGCTGTATCTTTTTCGTTTTTTGTGAAAATTATCGGAATCTGGTATTCAAGAGCTATTGACAGAAGAAATCCCCGAAACGCATTTTCATGAATTATTCCTGAATAAATATCTTCGTTTTCAAAACCTTCCAGAATCAGAAAATATTTTGGATATTGCTTTAGTTCTATGAGCTGATGCATTATTCTCTTGTTTATTATTGAGGATTTAAAATCTGAAATCGTTTTTCTTTCAATTGCAATTTCATTTATTAGATAATCTGCAACAGGAAGATTCTGAAATTCTATATTAAAGCCTAAAGATGCAAGATATGAGGCAACAAGGGAGTTTTTTTCATGATTATCCACGACTATTTTCACTTTATTCTGCTTTTTTTCTGGTTTTTTTGAGAAGATATTAAAGAAGGTCATTTTATCATTTCTTTTAATTTTTTAACTTTAAACACAGAGACAGCATAAGCTCCTTGATTGATAAATTTTATCTGTTGCTTGTAGTCTTCACTTCCTGCTGGCACGAATTTAATAAGTTTCATCTTTGAAAATCCTGAAGAGTTTTAGGTTTATTTTTCAACTCTTTTTTGACTAATTCTATTGTTTTATACATTTTCCTCTCTCTTGCACTTGAGGCATAATGATGAATTTCATCACGCGTGTCTTTTGTAACAAGTATAATAAGCTTGCCGGGAGAAAGCCTTGCTGTTCTTCCTGCTCTTTGAATTTTTCTTATTGCTGAAGGAATGGGCTCGTAAAAGACAACTGCGTTTACTTCAGGTATATCGAGACCTTCTTCTCCGATTGAGGTTGCACAAAGAACATTAATTTCTCCTGATTTGAATTTTTCGATTACTTCTTTCTGTTCTTTTTGAGATAAACCTGAATTTGCTTTTTTTGCTTGCCCTATAAAGATTGAAGCTTTAATTTTTGGAATTTGATTTAATCTTTTTGCTATTGCCTGCGCTGTTTCTCTAAATTGGGCAAATACAATTATTTTTGCGTTTTCCTTTTCTTTGAATTCATTTTTAACAATAACTGCGAGCTCTTCAATTTTTGGATGTTCTATTTTTTTTGCTAATAATTCTTCTAAAGAAATACGCGCAGCATTAAATTCAGGCATTTTTACAAGATTTTGTACTGCCTTGCTCTTTTTTTGAGCTGACTGTTCGATTAGCTTATTTAAATATTCATTTAAACCTGAAAGAGTTTGGGTTTCCAAAAGCTCTATTGCATGAGAAATTTTAATTGCCTGCGCTGTTAATGACATACCAATCATTGCATTAAAATCTTTGTTATTCCATCTTGCTGCAAGTGAATTTTGAAGCTTTAAAAGAGTTATTTTATTTGCCGGGCCGAAGAGGAGATTCCTGTTTTTTAACTGCTCAATGCGGGAATCCCAGATTTTTTTTAATAGCACGCGGATTTCTATAAATTCTTTTGGAAATGGAACTTCTATTTTCTGGAACTCTCTTTCCTGCAAATAGGGCTTAACATCAGGGGACTCGCGAGTTCTTACTTCCAATTCATTTATATCAAGATGATTACAGATTTCTTTGACTTTGTCTATGTCTACTCCGGGCGAAGCGGTTAAGCCGAGAATTCTCTGATTTTTTGCCTGGTTTTTATAATGCTCTACGACTTTTGTATAATCATAATTTTTTAGACAACGATGAGCTTCATCAATTACAAGAAGCACGACTTCATTTAAATCATAAAGCAGGTTATTTAGGTCATTGGCAATACATTGAGGCGTTGAAAAGATTATATCTGCTGTCTGAAATATCTTTTTTCTTTTTTCTGCATGAACTTCGCCTGTAAAAATCTGAAGGTCTGCAAAAAGTTCTGGAAGCTGTTTTCTAAATGATTCAAAATGCTGCTCTACAAGCGGGCGAGTTGGAGCAAGAATAAGAGCTTTTTTTCCAGGAAATTTTTTTAATTTTTCTATTGTGAGCATTAAAGCAATGAGAGTTTTTCCTAGGCCTGTTGGCAAGACAACTAAAGTATTGTTATCTTTAGCTGTTTCGAAAATTGCTTTTTGATACTCTCGGGGTTCTATATTAGTCATATAACAAGAAATCTTTTTAGGTATTTATATTTAAATAAGACCCAAAGTGATTATTGTTGCATAACCTGCGAATATAAGAGTAACAACCCCTACAGCAACGTATAAAACTCTTGAACCGAAAAATATTTGAGCTCCGTCCAGATTTGCTATAGGAATCATATTAAAGAAAGCATAATATGCTGCCATTTTTGATAATAACTCTAATCCGGGAAAATAACTTACGAACGAAACCAGAAGAACTCCTACAATTCCAGCAGCACCAATTAGTCCGTTATGAAATTCTGTCATTTCTGTGAAGCTATAGTAGCCAAATCTTTTTGCTGCGCGCACTTTCAAAGCTTTAGTTTCATAAGTTAATAAAGTCATAACTTTACCTACGCCTAAAGTAAATAGGGAAATAAAAAGGGGGAATACAATTCCAAGCGGAACTTCCTTGCTGAGGTGCTGCTGTGGCCTAAACCAGTATCGCGAGGCACTCCAAATTCTATGCTCTACATCAGAATCTAATAAATAAGCCATTAATTTCTTTGCAGAAACTGCAACAGTTATAATGACAACTGCAAATAGAAAGGCTTTTGCAAATTCTGACCATTGAGATTTGATAATTTCTGAAAATCCTATAACAATTGTCAGAATTAAAACTGCTGCAAAGATATTTGTCAATTCTGATAACTTCATAAATTTTTTAAAAGAAGAGTTTATATAAATATTATGTTTATGGTGTGGTAGTTCCTTGAGCACAAGAAAATCAGGGATTTTCTGTTCAAATAATTATTCAGGATATATGCTTTACAAAAACATAAAGTATAAAAAGGGATATGAATAAGAATTTTTCATGCTAAGAGTAAAAAAGATAAGTGAAATACTGGGGAAGACTGTCTATACTTCTGAAGGAGATTTTTTCGGACAAATAGAAGAAGTCAATCTTGTAGACAATAAAATTGATGGATGGAAGATAAGAATTGGCTCGGGCATGGCTAATTTGCTTGGGGGCGCAAGAGGGGTTATAATTCCCCACCAGTTTGTCAAAGCAATTGGTGATGTATTTGTAATAAACAAAGCATCTTTACCTAGTCTCAGGGAAGAGGCTGCAGAACCTTCTGAAGTGACTTTAGACAATTCTGAAGAATTGATATAAATCAAAAAAACTCTGATGAGTTTGTGAGTTTTTTGGATGCACAGAAAATACCTGATTTTCTTGTGCTCAAGGAACTTTTTGTCAAGTTCCTTGACATTAACAAGATTTAAATATTAAAAAGTTTGATTTTAATTATGCCAGTAAATACTTTTTTAACTACCCCGTTTTTCAGCGAGTTTATACTGCCTTTTTTGCTTGTTTTTGCGCTTGTTTTTGCTGTTTTGCAAAGGTCAAAAATATTAGGTGACGGAAAGAAGCAAATAGATATAATTGTATCAATAGTTATTGGGCTTATTTTTGTTGCATTCAGTAAGGCGGTAGGAATTGTAATTCAGCTTGTGCCATTTCTCGCGGTGAGTTTAGTGATAATTATGATATTCTTAATTTTACTTGGCGCAGTATTCCCTTCTGAAGAGTTTAAAATACCCATAGGATTAAAAGTAGCTTTAGGAATTGTTTTTGGAATTGCAGTGATAATTGCTGTTCTTTATGTTACTGGAGGAGTAGATTACCTAGCAGATTTATTTAAAGATAGCAGCTTGACTTTACTAACAAGCATAGTTTCTATCGGATTAGTTGTCGGTGCGATTGCAATTGTAGGCGGATTTGGAAAGGGCAATAATAAAGAAGAGAAAAAATAGTAAATGTATTTAAATCATATTTTATTTTTTTAAATATGCCTAAACTGACTTATGTTAAGATGCTTGACGAAAACCCATCTTTTAAGATGTGGTCGCATCTTGAGCATCCCAGAGTCCACAAACAAACTCAAGGGCTTTTTGATTTAAAGAATAAAGCTGGAATGTTTTTGTATAAGAATATTGCAAAAAGAATATTCTTTTTGATAGACCCTGAGAGAGTACACAATGTTTTTATAGATATTGGGAGAATTTTTGGCTCGAATTTTATAACTAAAAAAATAATTTCGTTTTTGTTTAATTATCAGAATAGGCACTTAGAACAGGATATTTTGGGAATTCATTTTAGAAATCCTGTAGGATTATCTGCTGGTTTTGATAAAAATGCAGAAATAATCAGCGTAATTGAAGACGTGGGTTTTGGCTTTACAGAGGTTGGAAGTATTACTGCAAAACCCTATGGGGGAAACGCTGGAAAGAGACTTGACAGATTTGTTAAAGAAAAAAGCATCTGGGTTAATTATGGACTAAGCAATAAGGGAGCAGATGCTATTTATAATAAATTAAAAGATAAAAAGTTCAAGATTCCTATCGGAATTAATATTGCAAAAACTAACTGCAAAAAGTGCGCAGAAGCAGAAAAGGGAATAAAAGACTATATAGCTTCAATAAAAAAATTTGCAGGAATAGGAGATTATATTGACATAAATATAAGCTGTCCAAATTCATTTGGAGGGCAGGATTTTGCCAAATCTGAATTATACGAACAACTTTTGTCTGAAATTGGCAAGCTAAAAATAAAAAAACCAGTATTTGTAAAATTATCTCCTGATTTAGATAAAAAAACAATTGACAGGATTATTGAGATTTCTGAAAAATATGCGATTGCAGGATTTATCTGCTCTAATTTGACGAAGAGAAAAAATAAATATGGGAAAGGAGGCTTGTCTGGAAAAGCTGTTGAGAAGAAAGCTAACGAACTCATTAGTTATATTTACAAAAAGACAGGAGGGGAATTTATTATAATTGGGGCGGGGGGAATTTTTTCTGCTGAAGATGCCTACAAAAAAATAAGGCTTGGCGCAAGCCTTGTACAATTGATAACTGGAATGATTTTTGAAGGTCCAAATATAATTGGAGAGATAAATTATGGCTTAACTAAATTATTAAAACGAGATGGATATGAAAATATAAGTGAAGCTATAGGAAAAGATGTAAATAAGATGCGAAACATATTTAAATAGAATAGTGATATTTAAGCTATGGTGTTTAATATTCAAAGCATAGTCTATCAACTAGAATCTGTTGGATTTTTTTATTTATTGCTGCCATTTCTTTTAATTTTTGCAGTTGTTTTTGGAATCTTATCAGAAACAAAAATTTTTGGGAAGAACAAAGGGGTGCATGTTATAATTGCATTTGTTATTGCTGCAATTTCTATACGATGGAATTTTTTTCTTTCTGATTTTTTCACGCAGATTTTTTCAAGGTTAGGTGTTGGAATTTCTATTATTCTTGCTTTTGTTATTTTAGTTGGATTATTTATTAGAAAGGAAGATGATAAATACTGGAAGTGGGGGCTTGGAGCGCTTGGAGCGGTTATTGGCATAGTAATTGTTGTGCAGTCTTTTGAAAGATTTGGATGGACTGGATACGGATTTTTTGAGAGTAATGCAGGATTTATTATTGGCGCTGTTTTGATTGCAGGCTTAATTATTGCTGTTGTTGTAAGCACTGGCAAAGAGTCTAACACAACAATACCATCGCATACTTAAAATGCCTGTTGATTTGTCATCAATAGCTTATTTTGCACCGCTTTTCTCTTTTTTATTAGTTTTTCTTTTTTACTTGTACTTATAGTGAAAGACATAAGTCTTTCCCTATCTAGTCAACGACAAACTGCAGAAATATTAATGTCCTTGACTATAGAATTAAGAACTTTGATGCTTATGATGAGCAAGTGTTTTAAAGGATTTTTGAGTTTCGATAAACTCTTTTTTAAGGTCACTAACGTCTGTTACATATTCTCCTACTTTTTGCAATACTGACAATTGCAACCTATCAATTATTTTTTCGATTCTCTTCAACCTTTCATCGATGTATTCGATTTTTGATTCAACTGAAGCTTTAAGATCTAGAGCTTTTTCTAATTGATTTTTTATTTGAGACATTTTTTCAGCTACTACCTGTTCTGAAATTTCGGTTATTGTGTCTGAGCTTAAGCCTTGCTGATAGTATCCTGAATATGAAGGTTCTTGCTGTTCATAATTTTGATAATTTTGCTGGCCTTCTGGATAGGGTAGCTGATAAGTTTGCTGCCCCTGAGCATAATCCTCTTGAGGCACTGTCTGCAATAATGATGGCTGCATACCAGTTATACCTTCTGCTGACTGGGCTTCTTCGTCCATCGAGTTTTGGCTAGACTCTTCACCATAAACTGCCTCTTTTATTTTTGTTTGTGACAATGCGTTTATAATCTCATTTGGAGAAATTCCTCTTTCTCTAAGAATTTGTGCAATTTCAGGTTCGGACCTTCCTTCTTGCTGCATCTTTGTTATTTCGTCTATTGTACTCATGTTGCGTATGGCAGTTATTTTCGAATTAAATCGAGTTGTCTCTGCAGTATTATTAATTCTTCTTTTCTTGCAACATTTCCAAGTTGCTCTGTCACTCTTTGCAGTATTTCTTTAATTCTGCCGGTTTCTTCTTTTAATTTTATCATTGATTTTTTAATTTCCTGGATTTCTTCGAAATTTTTATCTCTGTCAGCGATAAATGTCTGGCCTATAAGCAAAGTTCTTTCTTTTAGAAGCCTTTGCTTTTCTTCAATGTCCCTAAGCTTCATACTTATATCTGAAAATTGCGACTGTCCTGAATATACCTCTTCCATGGATTTTATTAATCTTTTGGGGTTTAAAATAGTTTGGATGTGTTGCTTGTAAAACAGAAATTTATTTAATTAGACTCGTTGTAAGTTAGGTTGAAAATGATGTTTAAAACAGGTTCAAAACTTTATTCAAATGAGATTGAACGACGAGAGGGTGAAAATATTCTTTATGTGAACTATTTGGGAGCCTCTTTTGTTCCGTCTATAGCAGATGACGGATTTGTGATGGCACGGACAATTGATGCTCTTATTGACAATCCTGGAATTTCAAGACTTGTTTTTGTACAACAGCGAAATTTTAACTATCCTTCTGACCAGGTTTTTTTGCTTACTGAAATTGCTTATCTCTATATTTTTCTTACAAAACAAGAAGCGATTTTATCTCCTGAAAAACTAAGCTTATTTGGAAATGTTGCAGAGTTACATTCTGAACTAGTTTATCTTTTAGAATTATTAAAGCAAGACCCAGTACTTTGTTATTCTGAGCTTAATAAACGAATTAGAGCATTAAAAGAGCAGATTGACAGCGGCCAGGTGATAAATAAACCTGCTGCAACAAATTACTTAAGGTTACTTGAACGATTTTTTTCAATACTTGAAAATACTAAATTTATAAAAGCAATTTTTCCAAAACTGATTGATTATTCGAGAGGAAGCAGAGAAATATATAGGAATATATTCAGACCGGATATTTTACCTAATTTTACATTTACAAGATTGGTTTCGCAATTCCCTGAGAATTCTGAACTTGTTGACCAGTATGAAATAAAAAATGAAAATGAAAGCGTTACAGTGACTATACTAAAAAGAAAGGATGACCCTAAATATTTTTACCATATAAATCCTATTGAATACAGCTTAAGTGAGGAGCAACATATGCTCTTAAACTTAGCAAGAAATGTTTTGACAGAACACAGGCCTAAAGCTGAGGAATTTACTGACCCCGAAAGAACCCGCCAGGTTTTTTTTAATGTTGCCAGAGACCTTCTTAATGAACTTTCCAAGAGCAAAGGGATAAGCCTGAATTATCGAGAGCTGAATAAATTGGCAAGAGTCCTTGTTAGATATACTATTGGCTTTGGACTTATAGAAGTTCTTTTAATGGACACAAAAATTCAGGATATTGTATTAAATGCCCCTATTGCACAGAATCCTATTTTTATAAGACATGAAAAATATGATGAATGCGTGACTAACATTCTTCCAAGCTATGAAGATGCAGATTCCTGGGCAGGAAAATTAAGATTACAATCGGGCAGACCTTTAGATGAGGCTAATCCTATTCTTGATACTGATTTGAGCTTTGGCAGTGTTAGAGCAAGAGTTGCTGCAATTAAAGAACCTCTTTCTCCTTCAGGATTAGCTTATGCATTAAGAAGACACAGGGACAATCCGTGGACTCTTCCTTTGTTTATAAATAATAAGATGCTTAATTCTTTTACTGCTGGATTATTCAGCTTTATGATTGATGGAAGCCGGACTTTATTAGTTGCAGGAACAAGAAGCTCTGGAAAAACTTCTCTTTTAGGAAGCTTAATGCTTGAGATAATGCCAAAATTCAGAACAATAGTTATCGAAGACACTCTTGAACTTCCAGTTGATGCCTTAAGGGCGATAGGGTATGATATTTTAAGAATGAGAGTCAGAAGCGCACTTGTGAGCGGAACAACAGAAATCGAAGCATCAGAGGGCATAAGAGCAAGCCTAAGGCTTGGAGATTCTGCTTTAATTGTTGGAGAGGTCAGAAGTACTGAAGCAAAAGCGCTTTATGAAGCTATGAGAGTTGGAGCGTTAGCTAATGTAGTTGCTGGCACAATTCATGGAGATTCGCCTTATGGAGTATTTGACAGAGTTGTAAATGACCTTAATGTTCAAGCTACAAGCTTTAAAGCAACTGACCTGATAATTGTCGCGAATCCTATTAAAACTCCTGATGGATTACATTCAATGAAAAGAGTTGTACAGATTTCTGAAGTAAGAAAGCATTGGACAAAAGACCCTGTTGAAGAAAGAGGATTTGTTGATTTATTGAGATATAATGTTGAAAAAGATGAGCTTGAACCAACAGATGACCTTATTAATGGCGAGTCCCAAATTATCAAGAATATTGCAGGGAGTATCAAAGGATGGGCTGGAAACTGGGATGCTGTTTATGACAATATTATTTTAAGGGGAAAAATAAAACAGGAAATTGTTGACTTATCTAAAAAGCTTAATAAGCCTGAACTAATGGAAGCAAGATTTAACTCACTTAGCAATACTGCTTTTCATAGAATAAGCGGTGATATCAGAGAAGAAATCGGAATCCCCTTGAGTGAAAGAGTTTTTCCTGAATGGAAAAAATGGGCTATTGAAAACTCTAAAAATTTTTAAGTCAGGCCTGCTAGGGATATCTGAGCTAGAAGGGTAAGAGCTAGAATTGAAACTAATCCTGCTCCAAGATAAAGAACGATTCCAATCTTCAAATTTTTTGCCAGGTCATATTTTTCTTTTAACATATCTTTACCAGAGTCAACAGTGACTAGAGTGCCTGTAAGTATAAATATAACTTCGATAATATAAACTCCGATTGTAATCTGGAGGAAGTATGTTGGAATCATTTCGTTTATGTTAAACAGGCTTGTTATTGTGGCAAAGGAACCTAAACCTTCCAAGCCGCTTTCGCCACCAAGAGAGGCTTGAAGCAGCTGAAGCTTATTTAATATTGTTACAATCATTGCAGAGAGGCCGATAACAATGCCTGCTAAAAGAGGAGCTAAGAAAGTCATATTTGACTTCATATCTGAAACTACTTCTGCAAGCAAATCTCTTAATCTTTGATTTATTTTTTGAATATTTTTTACATATTCAGAAATTGACATTAGGGAGCGAGCAGCAACTTCAAGACCTTTTTTAACAGATTCTACAAGTATCTTCATAGATGTAGAAATCAGCGCCGAGGGGAAAAAGATGATTGCCCCTCTTTTCCTGTTAAAAACCGCCTGCTCAAGAGACATTCCTAATTGCTGAATATTTTGATTTACTATTGCAAAAAAACTTTGCGTGATTTGCCCTTTTGTTGATTCAGCAACTTTAGCAAAAGCGATTTCTGCAGGAATGCCGTCTCCAAGCCTATTTCCTAGTTGAAATAATGAATTTGTGAACTCTTCTTCAAGAATTTTTGTTTTTTCTCTAGCTTTTATCAAGACTCTTGTTTTTTCAGTATATGCCATGATAAAAAATAATGCGATTGATAAGGGGATAAGCAAGCTTAGCAACAAGCCAAATAAACCAAAGGGGCCGATAAGCTTTTCGTTATAAACTTTGAAATCGAAAAGACTCATGTCCTGGAAAAAGCTTAAGCCTAATTGTCCAAGTGTGTAATCATGCTGCAAGCCTAAAAAATTTGTGAAAGCATTTATTTGGAAAATAAATGGAATCAAACCAATTATCAAAAGAGGAAATGATATTAGAAAGGATTTAATCCATGGCTTTTTGGATTTAAATTTTTCATAGTCTGGATTAAGCTCTAGAGCAGACGACTCTCCGTATCCTCCTGGCCTTTTTAATAAAATTTCGGATGTTAAATAAAATACCAAAAAAGGAAATATTATATTAAAGATAACGATTATATGCTGCCATTTAATTATCCCGCCTAACAAAGTTGATGCCAAGGGTATAAGAGCAAGACCCAGAGTTGGAAGAATTATTCCCAACATGTAAACATTAGTCAAAGGGCTTCTAATTTCACGCGAGTATTTAAGCATTTTTTCATATATCCCATCAAGAATTACCTGCAAAGATTTTTCCAAAATCTGAATGCGCCGTGATTCTGATGGCTCAAATAAAGAGGACTCTATTAAGTGAAATGACTCCACAAATTCCGGTGCGTAATCTCTCCAGGATTCTAAGTAATTATCTATAGATTGCTTGATTGTTGTAAACTTGCCTATTTCAACATTATAAAATATTTTTTTGAAATCTAATGCCAGAGGACCTTCAAGATGCTGGGCAGCAAATTCTACTGCGCGCTCAAGATTAGATGTATGCTTCATATAGACTACGATATAAAGTATAGCTGGAACCATTTGCGACGAAGCTCTTAAACGCCAGGCATTTGCCAGCCTTTGAGGCATTGTATAAGCATAGTAGAAAACAAAAAAACTTGTGATTATACCAAGGAATAACAAAAGCGCTTCGAATGAATTATTAATCATAGAAATTGCAGTGACGATTCCTATTGTTGCAAATGCGATTAGTAAAAGGGAGAGAATAGCCAATGCAAGAGACTGCTCGGGTGTAACATCCAGATGAGCGATGTCAATATATTTTTTAATATTAATTCTGTCTTTTTCCGCAACTTTTAGCTTTATTACATTACCCAGAGATTTTACCCAGCGTTCGTATCTTGAAATTTCTGGAATCATCTCACTTTTAAATTGAATATATTCCTGCGAGAATTCCGGAACTGAATCAAATTGCTCTTCTATCTTTCTAGAGTACTTTCTTAAAATTTCGTCTGTTGAAGACATTTTTATCCTCTTTTAATTTGTTATTTAAAGAAGAAAGATGTTATAAATTATATGGTTTGCAATTTTGTATTGACAAACAAATATTTAATAATACAAAATGATTTTGATTTAAATGAGATTCAAAAGGGGGGAACTATCTATTGACTTTGAAACCCTTGCTTACTGGGGTATTGCAGCAGTTGTTGCAGGCATTGTGATTTTAGGATATGCTATTCTGAAGGGAAAAGTTGATATTTCGGGTTTTTTAAGAAACTTTTTTAGAGGATAAAATGAAGAGGCTAAACAGCAAAGGCAATGCAATAGAAAAAATAATTATTATTTTTTTAGTATGCGTTGTTATTGCTGCTGTATTGATATTTATCTTTAAAGTGGATATTATTTCGTACATTCGAAATCTACCAGGGTATAGTTATGACAACAACGATAAAGTAATTGAATTGACTCCTGACAAGCTTATGGCTCTGGGATTTAAATGCAATGAAAAAGTGGCGAGAGTAGAAAGCAAACCGGTAAGCGGAGACAAGCATAATCTTTTGATTTACAGGCATGGCAGTTACGAGAAAACAGGATTATTTGCGAGGATAGAAGGTGCAGACAGCGTAAAAATCTTGATGCCGACTTATTTGGGTTTTAGCAGTAGCGAGGTTGGAAAGGTTGAAAATAAGAAATTGATTATTTCTGCAAAATATGAATCTATAAGCAAGTATATCACGCAGGAAGAATTTAATAAGCTTAATAATGCACTTTTTATTAAAGTCAGTGTACAAATATCTTTTTGCACATACAAAGAGAAAGCGGTAAATGAATTTGAATAGAAAAGCGATTTTGCTGCCAGAAGCATTGAAATTAATTATCGCAGCGATTTGCATTTTAGCTTTAGTTTATCTTGGAATATCTATGTATGACTTAATGAGAAAGAAATCTGAAATTGAGCAGACACGCGCGACTCTTGATGCTATTATTAACAAAGTTAATAGCCTTACTAAAGAAGGTGAAATTACAAAGTATTTTGTAAATGCGCCAAAAGACAGGTATTTAGTTTATTACAATTTTGATGTTGTTAGCGCTGATAAAGAAAAAAGCATGCCTCAAGCGTGTGCAGGAAGTGACTGCTTGTGTATTTGTGGTTCGAAATTCTCTTCTAACTCTTTTTATAAAAAAGCCGGAATTGACCGGTGTGTGGTATGCAAACCAATTCAGACTAAACTTGATATATCCAAGACTTCTTTAATTGCCTCGGGTCTTAAAACTCAATTTATCTTGTTTGACAAAGTGCCTTATACTCTTTATTTGAAGAAACAAGGTGAAACCGTTATAATTGCAGATATGTCTCCTGTACTTGCCGAATCTACACTTAATAATCTGCTGAATAAACAAATAGATTTTAACGGACAAAAAAATATTTTATTTAGTAATTTCTTGAAAATTTTTATAGGCAATAACTGCCATTATGACAATGGGAAGGTACAGGCTTCAAGTGAAAGCGAGGCTAAAGCAGAAGAGATAATTAAGGCTTATATTGATGAGATTATAAAGCAAAGCAGAGAGGAAATCAGAGTGTATTATGTTGATAAGCAAAATAAAGAGCATGAAATATTATCTAAGGTTATTGATTACTTCAGCACTATGGCAAATGGAATCTTGATTGAGAGCAAAGAAAAAATTTGTGAGGATGAATTTACACTTTATATTGAATATTCCAGCAAGAAAGACCCGAAGAATTTATAGAAAATGGCGATAAAAAACAAAAAAGGAAAAAGCATTTGGGAAACATTTATTGAGTATTTCCCGTGGATACTTTTATTTGGCATATTGGCGTATTCTCTCATTATTTTAAGAGAGAGATTATTTTCATAATAATTAAATAATAAACAAATTTTAAATAAGCATGAAAAAGAGAGGGGAAATAACTTCAGGAACACTTGTATGGATAATTATAACTGTAATTGGATTTGGAATTGTTGCGCTTATTATCTCGCAATTAAGCTGGACTGGAAAGGTTGACAAAGAAGTATGCCATCAGAGTGTTATTTACAGAGCAACATTGCCTTCTTTTGCACAATTGAAAGATTATGTGCCATTAAAATGCAAAACAGACAAAACATGCATTACTTCAGGTTTAATCGGCGGCAAGTGCCCTCAACTTGAGAATACCCCTGGTGTTACAACAGTAAAAGTAAAAGATGCTGACCAGGTTGCAAAGGTAATCACTGGCAAGATGTATGACTGCTGGACTATGATGGGCGAGGGAAAAGTAAGCATTTTCTCGCAGTGGTGGGCGCAAGCATCAGGCTTAGGAGATGTTTATCCGAGCTGTGTGATTTGTTCGAGAATTTCATTTGACATGAAAAATCTGGATAAGCAGGGACTTGGAAATGAACAGCTTAAGAATGTTGATGTTTTTGGATATATGGCAACGCATGCGCTTCCGGACAAGGATATTTCTTATGCTGATTATTTTACTAAGGAAGGAGGGCAGATAAATGTTGATGCTAATCTGCTTTCTGATTCAGCAGCTGTAAAGATGGAACCAGATGCTGATGTGAGTGCTTCGGATGGTTCTGGGAGTGCTTCGACAAATACATCTAACAGTGCTGATAGCTCGAGTGAAATAGACGACGGAATTCTTACAACTAAGAATATTGAAAAAGAGGGAGCGAATTTAGTTTATGACTCAATAGAGAGGCAGATAGATTTTAGCAAGGATGATGTTGCTATTGTATTCATGCAGATAACTTCGCCGTCTCATGCAGAAACTTTTAGCAATCTTTTGTCAGTTACCTCGACTGTATTGGGATTTAGTCTTGGTCGTACTACGGCAAAATCAAAACTTCCTTCTACGCCCCCCATTCCTACACCATCTGTACCTAAAATTTCTGTTCCAGGATACAAGACCTCGAAGGGAGGGATACTTGTGCCTACAAGTATGGGAAGTGCTGTGCCGAAGAAAGCTCTTATCAGTGGAGGAGCAAAAGCAGGCGCAAGGAAGGTATTAAGCGCTCTTAGCTATATAGACAAAGCTATTATTGCACTGGCAGTTGTGACTGGGGCTGTGCAGCAGGCAAATGTTTACTGGCAAAGAAGCGTTACTGCAGGATATTGCGGGGATGTAAGCTTTGGAGATTCTGCAAGAGAGGGCTGCAGTGCTGTTAGGGCGGTTAATTATGACGAAGATACTATAAGACAGTATTGCTCTACACTTGAAAATATTCCATAATTATAGTGAAAGACATAAGTCTTTCCTTAAATAGTTAATGACAATGTGCGGAATTGTTAATGTCCTTAACTATAAGTTTATAATATTTTGATGATTAAAGGTTTAATGATAAAAAATGGATTATACAACAAAAAAGGAGATACTGTTGTTTTTGAAACAGTGATTTTTATTGTTTTAAATATAATTTTTTTTGCTGCTTTAATGTTTTTTGTCTGGAAGTCTGCAAGCGGAGCAGGTGTTTATGAACAAACTTATGCAAAACAAATTGCATTGATGATAGACGGAGCAAAACCTGAAATGACTTTGTATTTGGATATGAGCGATGGAATAACAATTGCGCAGAAAAAAGCATCTAAAGAAAATATAAAAAATATAGTAATAATTGACCAAAAAAATAATCGTGTTATTGTTGATTTGAGTGGCAAGGGGCAGGGCTATAGCTTCCAGTATTTTTCAAGCTATAACATAAAGATAGAGCCAGTGGGAGTTTTATTGAGGATAATTATTTCTGACAAGAAGGATGATATCAATGCTAAAACTTAATAAAAAAGGCGGGGAAAAGCTACTTTCGATTTGGTGGTTTCTTGTATTAATAATTATTGCAGCAGGGATAGTTATAGGAACACTTGTTTTTTATTCAAGCGACGTAGATATAAGAGCGGTTGAAGCTGATGTTCTTTCGAATAGAATAGTTAACTGTTTTATTGAGCGAGGGCATCTCAATACTGTGGTTTTAAATAAAGATTTTGGTATTTTTGAAAAATGCGGCTTGAACAGTAATATATTTGGTAAAGGAAGCAATTTTTATTTTAAAATCGGGGTTTATAATGAATCTAAAAAACTTATGAGAGACGAAATTTCCGGGGGTCAGGCTTCCTTTCTTGCAGATTGCAAGATAACTGCGGATTCGAGCAATGGAAAAGGGACAAAAGCAGTTCATTATCCTATTTGCGTTACAAATGAAAAAGTATTTTTATATTACAAAAATGGAGAGATTGCACAAGGATATGTTAGTGTAATAGCTGGTTCTAATCAAGCTGGCAAAAGAAATTTTATGGGAGGCACATAATGAATTATAGAGGACAGATAGGAGTAACATTAACATGGGTTATAGCTTTTATAATTGTTTTTTTTGTTATGCTTATTTATGTTGCAGCAAGCACTTTTATTGCAACACAAAAGGAGAGTGTAAAGCCAGATATTAGTGTAAGCCAGACAGAAGATATTTTTGAAAAAGATGCAATATCCAGCTTTGAAATGCAACAAGGACTTATTAAATTTGTTGTGATGCCTATTGAGCTTAATAGCAAAAAAATTCAGGTTAAAAATCTGGTTGAAGATGCTACTCTTGGAAATGAAGCAGCTAAAAAATTTAAGGAACTTAGCCAGGCTTTTTTGGACACAAATTTTCCAGACAAGTCAGTTTGGCTAAGAGTATTTGTAGCTGATGAAGAAATTGATAAAAAATTTTATTCAAATCAAATTGGCAAATATAAAGATTTTGCGATTATTAAAAAGCAGAGCATATGGAGCAATATAAATACAGATACTTCAATGGCAGAGCAGGCTGAACTTGTAAGCAAAAAGCTAGCTGCAGAATGCAGCATATTTGCAGAATTAATTTTATCAAATGACCGAAAAATAGCGATTTGTGGAGGAAGCAATTAAGATGAATAAAAGAGGAGACCTTTCGATTGTTTTACTGGTTATTACAACAGTGATTATTTCTGGCGCAGCACTTTTTAGTTTTGTTATTAATTTAAATGGGTTTGAGACACATATTATGCATTCAAGATTTTTGGATGTTGCTTATGGAAAAGAAGACCAGATTAAGTTTTATCTTGAGCAAGCTGGAGAAAATTCTATAGCAAAAAGCTATAATCAAATGGCAAAAGAAGGAACTCTTTTTGGCGAGACAAATCCAATGAAGAATGGCATATTAATTCTAAATAACTTTGATAAGAAGAGTGCTGAAAAAATGTTTTTAGACAAACTGAATTTTAATTTTCCGGAGGAAATTAAAAAATATCCTTCAAAATCTGCAAGCATTGAATTCAGTGATGGCTTAGTAAAAATTAAAGTTGAAAACTTTTTGATTTCAACACAGCTTGTGCATAAAACCAAAGTACCTATAGAGATATGGTTCGGGCTTATAAAAGCAGCTGAAGGCGAGAAGCTTGATGTTAACATGGCGATTAATTACATGCCAGATAATAATTTTGTTACAATTAACTTAACTGAAAAAGGACTTGATGATTTTGGCAAAATTTATACAACTGCCGAAAAATGCAAAGGAACTGGAGCTTATGACTGCTTTAAAGAAGAGCTGCCTAATTTTTTGGAAGAGAGTGAAAATAAAGGAGAATATAATTTAATTACTCTGACAAGCAAAAAAAAGTTTAATATTGATGGTAATTTTAAAAATATTGCAATAAAATTCTTAATTCCTGCTTCGAATTAAAAAAGTTAGAAACATTTATAAAGAAAAAACCTTTTTGATATTTATGTTGAATAAAAAGGGGCAGGATTCAGACCCTAAAGGATGGGTAGTCGGGCTGATAATTGCTGCAATTGTTTTAGTTCTTGTTGTAATTTTTGTTGTTCCTAATTGGAATGATATCACCACTTCTATAGGCAATATTTTTAGCTCGGGAGGAGGATTAGAATCTAATGCTGTTACTGCATGCATTAATGAAAACGGAGCTTCCCCTAGTTATTGTGCTGATTTAAAAACAATTAAAGTTAGTGGCAAGAAAGAGTATGTAACATGTAATTCTGAAAGAATAAAAAGTCAATTAAGTGCGGATAAACAATTTAACTGTGATAATTATAAAGACAATATTGTAGAGTCCTGCAAAGCTATAAAAGAAGATACATTTACTATTAATGGCATTGCAATAACTAATAAAAATACAGAGTGCAGCTTGAGATTTGGCCTTGGAAAGACTTGCGGAATTGCTGGAGGAACATGGCTTGCACCTGTTATTGTTAGTAATGTTAAAGTTTGCCCGGATGTTATTGCTGCAAAAGCTGCTGAAAGTGATTTAACCAGCCAGGTAACAGATACAAATGATAAGCCTAATGCAAATGCTTTATGCTGCAAGATTACTTGCGCTAGTGTTGGCGGTGCTTGGTCTACAATCAAATGTGTTACAGGCAATGATTTAACTGTTAAGGTTAAAGATACAGCTGATAAACCAATAAGTGCTTTCTGCTGCAAAAATTCAGTGTAGGAGAACTAGTTTTACTTGATTTTATGGGGAAATTGAATACACGTTAAAATCTACAATTCATTGGGGAGTCTATGGTGTAGATTTTCTCGGTTCTCACAAAACCACGAAACTCTTCAGGGTTTTGTGATACAGAAAACAAACTCCTGCTTTTAAGCTGGAGTTATGCCTGTCGTTTTATTTTCTGTCTCCCAAAGTCCACGAACAAACTCAAGGACTTTGTGATTTAGAGAAATACTTATAAATTCACTTTTTCTTTTAATTCTTAGTTGTAAGAGAGGTTATCCTATAAGAGTGGTGTACGAGAAATATACAAGAAAGAATGGCAAGATTTATGGTTTGTATTTGTATAGAAATAAGAGAGTTGGTGGCTTAAAGTTTAAGGGCATATAGACTGCCTATTATATGACTTAAAAAATTAAAAAATAAACATGATGCCTGAAAAACCGTTTAACCCTAAATTTCGCGTGTATGCCCTACTTTTAATTAGTTGTTTGCTTCTAATATTTTCTATCTCTCTTTTGTTTTTAAAACCAGTTGAAACACTTACTTTAAATGTCAATTTTCAGGTAGGCAATACTCCAGGATTTAATTTAAATAACAGCTTACTAAATTTTGGCCAACTTACCCCAGGAAGCTCTTCTACAAGGAATGTTTTTATTTATAATCGCTATAATTTTTCAATACAAGTAAAAGCTTTAGTCAGCAAAGGCATAAGTGGATTTTTGTACTTTCAGCCTGATATTATTTTAGGCATAAATAAAGCTCTTCTATTTCAGTTAGACTAGATGTTCCAGAAGACATGCCCTTTGGCAATTATTCAGGAAAGATTAAGTTTGAAATTTCAAAAAAGAGGGCATAAAATACTATTATTCAACAGTGAATGGAAAGATAGGGATAGATATTTATTAATAACTTACGGTGTTGTATTTAATCGGTTTCTTACAGCTATTAAATCTAAAATATTAATCTTCATGTCGTTATTAACATCAGATTTCCAGTTATCTCCAACTTTTACATCTGTATTTAGATGATTTCTTATTCCTATTAAGTCTAAAATATTGATTTTTTTGTCACCATTAACATCTACACTTGCTAACTTTGGAGCAACTGCTCCTATATAGCCTTTCATTTTTCCGCTTGCGTCTCTAATAACTAATGGGGATATTTGGGAAGGAGTATAGCCTGTTGTTAGTTTCATATCAGCTGTAACAAAGTCATTTTTAGCTGGATTGATATAAGGGAAGGTTACATTTAAATCTTGGGCAACATTGCTTGGAGAGTGGAAATACTGCCAAAGACCCTCGCTTACAATTGCCTGAGTGTTTAATAGCGCAATATTTGTTATATCATTATCTCCAATTATTACTACATTATTATTTAAATCATATATTGAGAATAAATCAACAAGGATTGTTTGTACTCCGTCTGCTGTGATATGGTCTAGTGAAATATAAGGTGATTTTGTGTCTTTAATCCCTCTGCCTAGACTCTGAAAGTGGAATCCTGTTATTCCTCCAATTAAAATCATATTTGAAAATTTAATATCTGGAGCTATTCTATCTTCAGTATTTCTAATATTCAACCATCTATAATGCTCGTTAGATGCTTGGCTTATTAAACCTTCGACTGTAATGTTTGTATATGGAATACTAAAGGCAGAATCACCGAAAACTCCTATTTTTTGTGTATTTTCTAATTTAACTGTACCAGTGCCTTTTATATGTATATTTGAGCCAATAACTTGAAATATCATTCCTACTGAAAGGTCGATACCTTTAATTGTTGTTCCATCTTCGAAAGTATAATCTCTGTCACCTATAAATACATAAAATTCGCCTAATTCGTGCTGATAAGTTCCGGCTTTGAAATTAATCGTGTCGCCGGGATTAGATGAAGCTATTACAGTGTTAATTGCTGCAACGTCTTGGGTGTTGTCAACATTTATTGTTGCAGCGGTTACACCATAGACTGAAGCAACCAACAAAACCAGAGATAAAAATGCAAGAGTAAAAACTTTATAATTCTTTTTTAATGCAACTTTAGTGTTTAAAGCTTGATTTTGCATGATTATAATTACCTTTAATTGATATTTAAACCTTTTTATGTCAAGATGCTTGACGATGATTTTAATTTATACAAGCAAGCAAAATTGCGGTAAATTTAAATATATTCTTTTTTTCTAATCTTTAACTATAAAAAGAGTTGTTCCACATGGTTTACAAGAGGTTTATAAGAAAAAATGGCAGATTGCATGGTCCTTATTATTATGAGTCTTATCGTGACGGAGACAGCGTTAAAAAAAGGTACATTGGCACTAAACTTCCTAATAAAAAATCAGTTGCTCTACAATTTTTTATTATAATTCTGGCTTGTTTTGTGATTGCAAATTTTGCATATCTTACCTTTACTGGAAAAACGATTGTTGAAGAAACAAAAAATATTGTAGAGCAAATGGTTGTTGGAGAGAGTAATGCAACTGAGGTGATTGCTGATAACAATGCGAATTTACAAAGTGAACAAGAGAATACTGCTTCTAATTTGAATGAATATAATGGTGGAACAACTAGCAGTTTAGAATCTAATAAAAGCAGCATCTTTAATGATACTGGCTCCCAAACTGCAATAAATAACCAAACTCCTGAGAATGCTACATTTTTTAATGTTACAAATAATGGCTCAAATGAATCTAACTTAACAATTGGAAATGAGACATTAGATATTATGGGCAATGAGACCAGCACTTTAATTATTGAAAGCAATATTTCTAATTCAAGCATTAAACTTATTCAGGATATTCCTACAATCAGAATAGCTCAAAATGCGAGTTATGTTTTAGACTTAAATAATTATTTTGAAAATGCTTTAAATTATAGCTTAAGCGCTTCTAATATAATATCTGAACTTTCAGGAAATTTAATGAGCTTGAGTCCTGAAAATGGATTTAAGGGTGCAAGAAAAGCCAAGATAAATGGATACAATGGAAATGAAAGTCTTGAGAGCAATGAATTTAATATTTTAGTATCGTCAGGTAATATAAATATAATAACTTTAAGAAATAAAATAAAAGTTGGCGAACCTGTAAAATGGATTAAGAACATTTCTTTTGTGAATCCTGAAAAGCTCACTATAGAATTACCTTCTAATGCCAAGAATATTTCGGTTGTTAAAGTTGAAGAGGGAGTTGAAAAGAAAAGCAATGCTGAAATAAGAGGAATTACAGGAAGTGCTATTTCTGAAAGTGAAAATAAGGGTTTGATTTATTGGATAAGCAACTTATTCAGCAGTTTGTTTAAACGCATAACTGGCTTTTCTCTTTTAGATTCTTCAAATTCAACAAATAATTCTGCAAATGTTGAAGTTACGCTTAAAGAGAATGCAACTTCTTATCTTGTTGAATATTATACACCTGCTCCAGAGGCATTTGAAGAAAATTTAACTTTTGGCAAAAGAATAACAATATCGGCTTTAAGCGAGTTGAATTATACTGATGTAATTGCGCATACTGGATTGGATAATCGGGTTCTTGTTAAAGACCAGTTTAAGATTAAGCTTTATTGGTATAATTATGATGCTGAAAATGAAAGCATAAAAAATGTTGAGGATGTTGCAGAACAAACTCTGATTGAAGAAACAAGCGGAGCAATTAATGAGACTGAAACTGCTAATAAGAGCTTGAAGAATTTTATCAGCAATAAATCTCCTGTGAAACAAGAGGTTACGTTTGATGCTTATGACCTAAATAGCGATGGGTTTATTGATTATGTTGAGTGGGTTGTACCTCATCTTTCAAATCAGACTTATGAGATAATTTATATTACAAAAGCACAGCACCTTGACAGCAACAGGACTTTTATTTCTGATATTTATGATTCTGTCAAAGCCTTAGATAATAACTGGAGCGAGGTTATTGGCAATGGAGAGTATGTGAGAGTTAGTTTTGAAAGCAATTTAACTAACCAGAATGATATTACTATTTTTGCGAGAGGAAATAATTCTGAAATTGAGGTTTATACTGAAAATGGAAATGATGTTATTGCAAGCTTTGAAAATATTTCTGATGAGGAATGGCATAAGATTTATTTGAGCAATTTAAGCGAAAATGAAAGCTATGGCACTTTTGATTTGAAGGTTTTAGGGAATATTGAACTGGATTATATTTTTGACCCCACTTATACTCTTGATACAAATCCAGTATATGCATGCGGGGCAATAACTTTTTCAGGAGTTTATAGCATGAACCAAAGCATTCTCAATGAAAATGTTCTGCCTGATGCTGGGACATCTGGATGCATAGACATTCAAGCTGAAAATGTAACTTTGAATTGTGCAGGATATTCAATATATAATACTTCCTTGACAGTTCCAGGAGTTTATTCAAAATACAAAAATACAACTGTTAGAAATTGCAATATAACAACTGGAAATACAATGATTTTCAATTCAGCAATAAAACTTGATTCTGCAAATGCATCTTTTGTAATCAACAACACTCTAAACACACAATACTATGGAATTTATGCAGCAGGGTATAATCTAAGCATTGAGAATAATACTATAAATGGAAATGCTATTGGAATTTATCTGACTGGCGGAGTAAATGGCATGATTTATAATAATACTGCAAGCTCAAACATTTATGCAGTGTATATTTATGGTGGTACATTGAATAAAATAACAAGAAATACTGCAAACTCAAATTCACAAAATGGAATTTACATACAAAATTCAAATAATAATACCTTAATTAACAACACCGCAAACTCAAATTCACAAAATGGAATTTATCTGGAATCCAGCCATAATAATAATTTAGATGCTAATATTGGCAGTGGCACAAGTTCTGGAAGCGGAATTGCTTTAGAAGGCTCTAATAGAAATAATATTACAAATAATATTGCTAATTCAAATGACATATTTGGAATTAAGTTAAGCTCAAGTGAGTATAATGTGATACATAATAATACTGCGAACTCAAATGGGGCTAGCAGTGGAAGCGGGATTTATCTTTTTGGAAGCAATAACAACAATGTGACTAGCACCATGGCAAGTTCTGGAAGCGGATATGGCATAAGGCTTTATAGTTCTGGCTCAAATAAAATAGAGAATAGTGTTCTTACTGCGCCTAATGACTGCTTACAATTTGACAGCAGTTCAAATAGCAACCTTGCTATAAATAATACCATTAGCAGCTGCGGCGAGGGATTGGGAATATTCAGTTCGAATTCTAATCAAGCAATTAACAATACCATAAAGTCCAGCGGCTCTACTGGCGGGCTTCAAATTAATGACGGCGCGCAAAATATAATTGTAAATAATAATATCAGCGGCACAGCAGGAGGTAATGATCTAGTTATAGTCTCTACTTCAAATCAGAATTATAACAATACGATTACTTCTAATAATTTGGTGAGCAGTAATAAAAAAGTATATTATAATTACAGTATTTCTAATGCTGATTTCAATCTTACAACTACTTCAAGCGCTGGAATAGTGTATTGCCCATTATGCAATAATATAACTATCCAAGATTTGAATTTGTCTGCGGGAAATAGTAGAGGAGTACTTTTTTATAAAACTTATAATTCAAAAATAATTAATTCCACTATAAATTCAAATAATTATGGAATTGATGTTGGGACTTCTGATAACACCAGTATAATAAATACTACAACTAGTTTTAGTTTAGCGTATGGCATTTATATAAGTGATTCTGTAAATGTTTCTATCAAAGGCGGAACTATAAATAATAATACACAAAGTGGAATTTATATTGGTGCAGTGTCTCCTGAAAGAACTTCTGGTATTTTAATTCAAAATACAATTCTTAATGATAATGGCTATAATGCCATTAATGTTATAGCTCAGAATGTTACAATTGACGGAGTAACAATAAAAGCAACTTCTGGTGCATTTTCTGGCGTGAATTCTAACAGAGCAAATACAACTGTAATAAATTCAAATATCACTATGAAAAATGCAGCAGGGGGTTATGGAATCCTATTAAATAATGCAGATAGGTCTTATATTTTAAATAATACTCTTATAGGGCAGTATTATGGGCTTTATCTCACTCAGGGGACAAGCGAAGCTACTATGTTAAATAATACAATTAATCTAAACAGCGTTAATATTTATATTAGTTCAAGCTCAAATAATACATTTGTAAATAATAATTTGTGGAATGCGACTACAACTTCTACTTCAGAAGGCTCGATTTATCTAAGTTCAAGCAATAATAATAATTTTACTTTTGGGCTTGTCAATGTTTCTAAGAGCAATATTATCTATGCGACAGGAAGTAAAAATTTAACGTTTACAAATGTTATATTGCGCGGTGCCAGTAAAAATGACACTTTTTTAACTGCTACATCAAATGCAACTTTCTTAAATTCAACTTATAATGAATCACTTGAATGGGTTGCTTCCGGCTCGCAGTTGATAAGAAAAATTTATTTAAATGTAAATGTTACAAGGTCTGCGGCTAAGACGCCGATAAACAATGCGTTAGTTAATGTAAGAAATTCTTCTGGAACAGTTCTTGCTAGTTCAACAACTCCAGCAAGCGGATTAATCAGCTTTGGCAGTATTACAAAATATACCAGAAATGGAACAGCAATTTTTTATAATGCTTTTGACACCCAAACAATTTTCACACCTTTCACGACTAAAGTATTAAGCATTTCAAGCAACACGAGTGAATCTCAAAGCATTGGCTTAGAATATGGCACTTATGTTGTTGATACTCCGCAAACATTGCATGATATTTTTGCTAATGTAAATGACTCCAATGGCTTTGCAAATATTTCTGATGCGTCAAGGCCTTGCAGATATATAGCCAATTTCAGCATTAATGTTACTAATCAGTTAAATATTGATAGTTGCACTATGGAAATTTTACCTTATAATAACTATGACCGAACTATTTCGATATCTGGAACAGGCGCTTTAATACTTAATTATTCAAATATGACTTCCAGAAATACCTATCCCTATTATTTTTATGCTGAAAGAGGGTCTAGTATAATAATAAATAACTCATTTATAGGTTATGCTGGAAATTCTCTGAATCCATATCAGCAAGGAATTTCAATAAATAGTTCCAGCTTAGTATTTAATAACAATACAGTGACATTAGGATATAGCGGTGTCGTATTACTTGCGCCTAATTTAACGATTTCAAATTCACGAATCAGAAACAGTGCTTATGAAAATGGGCTGGCAAATTTACATGTTTATGCTTCTGGAGCACGAATTGAGGATTCTAATATTTCTGAAGTTAGTGCAGGAGGTGGAGATATAATTATAGAAAATAATGCTGATTTAACTGTTGTTAATTCAAATTATACAAGTATTAGCTTTGCTTCAGGGTTAAATGCTTATATTAAAAGAAATTGGTATTATCAGTTGTATGTAAATGACAGTTTTGGCGCAGGGATAGCAGGGGTGAATGTAACAGCTTATAATATATCTAATCATTATGTTACTAACTTAACAACAAATGCAAGCGGCTTAACTAACAAAGGAGAGTTAGTGCAATACTCTCAAAATAGTTCTGGATTTAAGAGCAATTATTCAAATTATACAGTTTTTGTAGATAATGCACGGTATTACAATAATTACAGCTTTAACTTTTTGGGAAACAGGCTTAGTGATGTAATTACTTTATCTAATACTGCGCCTGTTTTAGGAACAGTTGCTTCGCAGTTTTATGCCTGTGAGAGCAGTGCTTTTACGCAAAGCTTTACTGTAATAAATTATGATTCTGATACTTTAACATTGAGCTTATCAAGCACAAATCCTTTCTTTCTTTCAGTTTCATCGATTTCAGGGAAAAGCTCTTCTTCTGTAGACTTATTCTCTGGAGTTTTGACAAAGAGTCATGTGGCAAATTACAGCAAGGTGCTTAATGTCTCGGATGATGGAACACAGATTCTTTCTGACAGCAGATTATTTAATATCAGTGTTATTGAAACAAACAATGCTCCTTCAATAGAAACTATTGGAGATAAAGAAGTAACTGCCGGGAGCTTATTCAGCTATCAGATACCTGTTAGTGATATTGAAGATGGAAATTATAATTCAGGAAACTTAAGCTTTAATCTAACTTTCTTGAGCGGGACATTTTTCTTTAATACAAGCTCTTCTGGATCTGTCAAGGTGACTACGAGTTGTAGTAATATATGAGTTTATAATTTAAGTGTCTGCGTTACTGACAGAGCGCTTACTTATATTCATCCGAATATAAGCTTATGCGGTGAAACTGGATTAAATAAAACAACCTGCCAGAATTTCAGCTTGAATGTGAAAGCGATAATAGTTTCCTCATCGGTTTTGGGAAGTTCTGCTAAGAGTTCCAGCGGTGGAGGCAGTATACTTTCTAATCATTCTGCTAATCAGAGTGCTGAAACAATTAAAAATATGAGCACATGCATTTCTAATTACGCATGCTTAGAATGGGAGCAATGCTCTAATAATTTCCAAAAGAGAGTATGCAATGATACAGTATGCGGAAAAGAAGAAAAAATTGAAAGAAGACCGTGCTCTAATACATGCCCTTCTAATTACGCATGCTTAGAATGGGAGCAATGCAATTATATGGGCAAAACAGAAGATATAATGAAAGGTGAATTGAAATTTTCCGGAATTCAGCATAGAACTTGCACTGACACAAATAAATGTGTAAAAAGTTATATTGAAGATAAAGAGTGCAATGAAATAGAAAAAGTAAATTTTGCTTTAAATAATGAGTGCGGGAATGAAGTGCTTGTTGCAATGTCGTCTCAGTCAAATGAGCCTGTAACTAAGATAGATTTGGAATCATGGAAATCCAGACGATTAGATATATCTTTTGTTCAGGGCAAGAGTTTATACTGTTCTTCTTGCTTTAATGGAGTGAAAGATGCAAATGAAGAGGGGGTTGACTGCGGCGGACAATGCAAAAAATGTGAGCAGGAAAATACAAATGCATCTAATTATTTTGAGATTGCATCATGGACATTATTTGGCATATTGCTGTTAGGATTTATAGCTATGCTACCTATATTTAAAGTCTATAAAATAAGAAGGCTTATACGCTTAGGTGAGAAAGCTGTTAATAAGAATAATTTGACCAAAGCGCGAAAGATTTATAGGAAAATGCGCGGGCTTTATTATGAATTAAGCAAGAAAAGACGGCTGTCTATTGAGAAAGATATTTATAATTACTATCTAAAGGTTAAGTATTAAATAACTTTTAATAGTATTTGTGCATTTAGCATTAGAGAAAAAATGGAGAAAGAGGGCAAATTTAATCTGGTTTATACGTCATTAGTTTTCTTAGTATGCATTCTATTTGCAGGGGTAGCTGTTGCTGCGCCAACTTTTAATGTGAGCGGGACTAATTCAAGCTTAAGCGAAGACCAATTGCCTATTTTTGAGTATAATTTTACAAAAAATGTAACCAATGCTGCTGGAGAGACCTTATTTTTTAGATTTGAAAATATTACTGTATCGCCTGACCTAGGTTTTACTATTCCTTCTAATTATTCTTGGATATTCATAAATTCAAGTACAGGTGTTATGACTATAAATGCAACTAGAAACAATCAGACAGGGAACTTTAGTATCCACGTATATGTGGGAGGTAGCAGTGGAGGAGAATCTCGTTGGTTTTATTTCTTTGCAAATGCTACTAACGATGCCCCTGTTTTTTCAAACTTAACTAATCAATCTTTTAATGTTTCTATAAATAATGAAGTTTGGCAGTATCTAGTTCAAGTAACAGATGAGGAAAATAATATCCCTTTTTCATTAAATATAAGCTTTATTAACTGTACAACTGCAACATGGTCAACAAGAAATAGCTCTAATTGCACTTTATTTAACAGCTCGCAATATAGCTTTAACCCTTTAACTGGATTGTTAAATATAAGTTTTATTCCATCCAGAAATGATGTTGGAAATTATTCAATTAACTTTACTGTAATTGACCTTAATAATAATATTACGCCGTATAATGCAAGCACAACTGTTATAGTAAATTTTAGTGTTTTAAATATAAATAACTATCCGATTTTTATTTATGCCTGCAATAACGAGCGAAATACAACTGAAGACTCTATTTTTAACTGCTGGATAAATGTTTCTGATGGTGATGAATTAAATAATATTACTTTTCTAGCCAATTACAGTTGGTTTACTTTTAATGGCACTACTCTCTCTAATTATACTGTTATTAATACAGTTGGCGGAAATGCCTCTGCTCTTGTTAACTTCACAGCAACAGATTTATCTGTTGGCAATTGGTCTGTGACTATTAAAATTAATGATACTGGCAGCCCAAGATTTGGCAATTCTACTAGTTTTTGGTTTTTTGTAGGAAATAAAAATGACAGTGTAAATTTAAGCAGTATTTCAAATATCAGTGTTTATACAACAAGCAACTATACAGTATATATCAATGCAAGTGATGATGACCTTCTTATACCTGACAAAAGAGTTTATAATGAATCCCTGACTTTTTCTTCAAATGAGAGTTTTGTAAATATAAGCACATATAGCATTGTGGGCAATGTCACAATTGCAAGAATTGAAATAAATCCTAATTTTCCGGGCGTTGCTACTGGAAATCATTCTGTAAATATCAGCGTTATAGATGCTAATAATTATTCTATTGATTCAAAAGTTTTTCTAGTCACTATTTTAATAAATTCTCCTCCTGTATGGGACTCAAGCATAATTAGAAATTATTCAATTAATGAAAGTTTAAATTTCTATCTGAATCTTACTGCTAATGTAAGTGATTCGAACAATGACAACATAACTTTTTCATTCAGCAACTTCAGCGCTTTTCCTTCATTCAACTTAAGCTCTTTAGCTGGAATAATAAACTTTGCTCCTGAAGATGCTGATGTAGGATATCATTTTATAATTATCAATGCTTCTGATGGAAAAGTCAATGCAAGCTTAAGCTTTAATTTTACTATATTAAACATACCTGATTCTCCTGTAATTGACAAATTAACTTCTGTAGTCAATGCCATTATTGATGCTAATTCTAATGTTAATACAACAGAGGACAATGCAACAAAAATTAGTTTATATGTAAGAGATGAAGATTTTAAGATTCCGGCTGCACAGAAGATTTATTATAATGAAAGCCTTACTTTAATCACCTCAATTCAAGGCAAGAATGCAACTTTGCTTAACTTTTCACTCGCAACTATTCAATCTGAAAGCAATTTGTCTATTTATGAGGCTTATTTTACTCCTTCTAAATATGATGTTGGAAATTATAATATTACTATTAATGTAACTGACAGGTCTGGACTTAATTCTAGTATTACTTTTAATTTAACTGTTTCTGCTATCAGCCACAAGCCTATTTTCCTTAATATAATAAATTTAACCTCATCTATAAACCGAACTTTTTATTACAAATTTAACGTATCTGATACTGAATTAGGCAACTCGTGGAGCTCTATAAATCGTAATTTCACGTTTAATTATAGCATGATTTCTGGGCCCAGTATATTTAATGCTACAACCTTTAATACGACAAGCGGTGTAATCAATGTAACTTTTAATGACAGCTCTGCTGGAAGGTATCAGTTGAATGTTACTATTTTTAGCAATAAAAGCGAGCAAAACTATTCGTCAACTTATTTCTGGATTTATGTTTATAACAGCCCGGTTATTAATTTTCCAAATTCTTCTTACCAGTTTAATTTTAGTGAAGGAAATAATTCTAATTTGTCTTTGTTTGTTGTGAATCATAGTATATCTGACAATCTTACATATTTCTTTTACATAAATAATGCTTTGAGATATAACACAACTTATTATGGAAATAATACTAATCTAACATGGAGCTTTACCCCGAGCTATAGTGATGAGACCTATGGAAGATTCCAGAATTTAACGTTGGTTGTGATTAATCCGATTTATGCTGATTTAAACACAAGTGCTAACTGGAGTGTTAATATAACCCATGCGAATGCTCCTGTTAATTTTTCCGGAGCAATAGGTGACAGCAGTGCGGAATATACACAAAGCATTACAATTAATCTGACAAATTATTTTTTAGACATAGACCATACTGACACTTATTACAACCAGACAGTTAATTTTACAGTAAATAGCAATGCTTCTGCTATTAGCTCTAGTATTTCTTCGGCATGGATATTAACTTTGACTACTACTTCTACTTCGTTATTTAGCGAGACTTTAAACATAACAGCTAATGACAGCTCTTCTTCTGCCAGAAGCAATAATTTTGTTGTTAGCTTCACGACACCGTCTACAACACCGGCTACAACCACAGTATCATCGGGAGGAGGTGGCACTCCTGCTATTTTGAAATTAATTTTGCCTGACCCTGTTTCTGCAGTCAAAGGCGAGAAAATTGTGCTTCCAATACAATTATATAATGCTGGCCAAACCTCTTTAAATGGAATAACTCTTGGAAATTCTGTTGCAAAGAATGGGGTCATTAGAAAAGATTTTGCTTCTTCATTTGACAGAACACAAATTCCAAGTTTGGATGTTGGGCAAAGGGAGAATGTAACTTTGACTATTGAAATTAATACAGATGAGCTGGGTGTATATGAAATTAATATTAATGCAAAAGTTGCCAGCCCCTCATTTACTGACTGGGGAAAAATTTATCTTACTGTAAAAGAGGGCACAAAATTAGAAGAAAAAATTTTATTTACTGAAGAATTAATTGCTTCTAATCCTGAATGTGCAGAAATAAAAGAGCTGGTTAATGAAGCCAGAAAGTATGCTGCGAATAATGATTTTGCCCAGGCAAATGCTAAAATAGAAGAAGCTGTCATGGCCTGTAAAAATGCTATCTCCCAAAAGCCAAATGCAAAAAGCTCTCCTGAAATCCAAACTGTTTTGTTTAATTATGCCGGCTTGGCAAGCATAGGGGCTTTGACTCTGGGCTTTGTTTATTATTTTTATAAAAGAATTAAATTAAGAAGGGCATTGATTATTTCATCTTAAGAAAAGCTTTTATAATATAAATTTTTAAGAATATAAACGAGAACTATGGAAGAATCAAAAATTGGTGAGAAGAGGTTAAGTGTTTCTGAGGTGCAAGAATGCTCAAAAATTATTATGATGATGAAAGAGGAAATGGGCCGGGTCTTTTTTGGCCAGAATAAGGTTGTTGCTTCTTTAATAAGGAGTTTATTGTGCGATGGCCATGTGCTTTTGGAAGGTGTTCCGGGCATAGCTAAAACATTAGCTATTAAATCTTTAGCACGAATAAGCGGCTGCACTTCAAAAAGAATCCAGTTTACTGTAGACCTTCTTCCAACAGATATACTTGGGCTTACTACTTATACCCCTCAAAGGGGATTTGAGGTTGTTAAAGGGCCGATATTTGCCAATTTTATAATAGCTGATGAAATAAACAGAAGCCCCCCAAAATGCTTATTAAGAGGGGAGCCAGTTATAACAGAAAATGGGGAAATATTAGATATTGATGAGTTAATAGATAAAAATTCAGGAGAGATTGTTAATAAAAACAATGAATTTTGGATTAAGCCAAAGTCTACTATTAAGCTTATGTCTTTAGATCTTAAAGATTATAAAATAAAGCCTGGAGAAGTTGAATATTTCTATAAACAAAAAACAAAGGGGCCTTATCATGAGGTAATCTTAAAATCTGGAAGAAAAATAAAAACCTCTACAGTCCATCCTTTTTTTACATTACGGAGTGGCAAAGTAGAAATGATTCAAGCGAATGAATTAAAAAAAGGAGATTGTGTTTTAGTTCCGAAAAGGCTAGAAATAAATGCTTCTAATAAATTGAAGTATGATAAAGATGCTTTGATAAAATCAAATGAAGTCTCGGTAGAGATTAAAAGAAGAAGAGAACTTTATTTTTTAATAAATAAATATAAAGCTAATGGTTTAAGTGAAAAAAAGATAAAAGAAATAGTAAACATTGAAAAAGAGGATGTCCAATTATTTAAGACATTTCTGAAATTAAAGCCACAATACATATGCTCTGAGTTTGGAACTAACTACTTTTTTTCAAGATCAAAACAATTTGGGCAGATTAGCTGCGTTAAAATGCCTAATGAAGTTAATAAAGAATTAGCACAATTTTTTGCAATATTATTATCTGAAGGCAGCGTAAACAAAAGCTATTTTTATTTAACAATGAAAGAAAAGGAAATTCCTGAATTGTTTCTAAAGATTATTAAAAATTTATTTGGGATAAAAGCAAATCTTTTATATAATGCTAAGAGAAGCCAGTATAGGGTTGCATTTAGATCAGATGCGTTAATTCAGCTTTTGCGAGCTATTGGCTATGAACCTTATAAAAAAGCCGAGGACAAAGAAATTCCAGGATTTATCTTAAAGTCTGCTAATGAAAATATATCTGAATTTCTAAAACTTTATTATGAATGCGATGGCTGTGTTTCAAGAGATTGTGTTAAAGTGACTACTAAAAGCAGGAAAATTGCGAATGCTCTTTCCTATCTTTTGCTAAGGATGGGACTGGTATCAAGAATAGGGCACGAGCTATTAAAGACACATATTGGAAAATATTCTTATAAAAATAAGTTTTATAATCTTAGGCTTTATGGAGGTGATTTAAATATTTTTTTCGAAAGAATCGGGTTCTTTTTACATGAAAAGAATATAAAGCTAAAAGAATTACTAAAAAATTCAGAACTTGAAAAAATGGACTTAATTCCGGGCATGCATGAAATGATAAGAGCTATTAGAAAATTATCCGGCATTAGCCATAAAGAATTTTTTGAAGAAACATTAATGCATGCGCATAATCTTGAAAATCCAAATAATTCCTTAATGCACAGCAGATACAGACTTGGCAGAATTGCGCAGATGCTAACTGCAAAAAATTATCTTCTCGAGCAACTTGATAAGATAGTTAAAAGCGATTTTTATTGCGATTTTATTAAAGAAAATAAAATTGTCGAGCCGGATGAAGAATATTGGCTTTATGATTTTTCTATGAAAGAAAACCATTCATTCATTGCAGGATTTGGAGGAGTAATTTCTCATAATACACAATCTGCTTTAATTGAAGCAATGCAGGAAAAGCAGGTAACTATTGGCCAAACTACTTTTAAATTACCTACTCCTTTTTTTGTTATGGCTAACCAGAACCCTCTTGAAACAGAGGGAGTTTATACTCTTCCTGAAGCGCAGATTGATAGGTTTATGTTTAAGATAATTTTTGGGTATCCTGATGAAAAAGATGAAGCAAGGATAATGCAGGAAAATGTAACTTTTAAAAAATTTGAGGACTATAATTTAAAGCCAATTGTGTCGCCTGATAAAATTTTAGAGATGCAAAAATTAGTGCACAGAGTATATCTTGATGACAGAATAAAAATGTATATTCTAAATATCGTCAAAATGACGCGAAATAAAAATTTTGATTATGGGCAGTATATTGAGTTAGGCTGCTCACCAAGGGCAACTATAGCTTTGTATATAGCATCTAAAGCAGAAGCTTTGATGAATGGGCGAATTTTTGTAATACCCCAAGATGTTAGGACTGTATCAAAAGAGGTTATGGGGCACAGAATGATTTTATCATATCGAGCCAGAGCAGATGGCATAACTCCTGGTAAAATTGTTGAGGATATCCTAAAAACAATAAATGCCCCTTAACTAATGGAAAAAAATAGATTAAACGTAGACATACCTGGGAGTATTACTGAATTACAGTTAGTTATAAAGGAATTTGAAATAAAAGCGAAGTTATACAGGAATTTATTCAGAGGCAAGGGCCTGGAATTTGATGGCTATCAGACTTATTATCCTAAAGATGATGCTGCTAGCATAGACTGGAAAGCGAGCGTAAGGGCAAATAAATTGCTTATGAAACATTATAAGGAAGAAAGAAATCTAAAAATTATTTTTGCTGTTGATGTAAGTGAACATATGGTTTTTGGCTCAACAGCTAAATTAAAATGCGAGTATGCAACTGAGGTTTTGACATCACTTGCCTATCTGATTATAAGCTCGGGAGATAATATTGGATTTATTTTGTTTAATGACAAGGTCTTGGATTATGTAATGCCTTCAAAGGGGCTGAAACAATTTGAATTGTTTGCTGATGCTCTTTCTAATGCCAGAAATTACGGAGGAAAATCAGATATAAATAATGTCATTAAATTTATTCTGAACTATTTAGATGAATCCACATCAGCAGTAATACTTCTTTCTGATTTTATAAAGCTAAAAGAAGATGCAAAAGAAAATTTTAAAATTCTTTCAAAAAAATTTGAAGTTATGGCTTTGATGGTTAAGGACCCGCTTGATAAGACGCTTCCCGACATATCTGCCGAAGTTGTTATTGAGGACCCTTTATCTGGCGGACAAATGCTTATTAATCCTAAATTAGCCAAAAAATCTTATGAGAAATATGCTTTAGAACAGGAAAATTTAGTAAAGAAGATTTTTACTGAAGCTAATATAGACCTTTTAAGCTTAATGACTGACAAGCTATTTGTGCCTGCCTTAGCAGAATTCTTACGCGGGAGGGTGAAAAGGAAGTCAAGATTAATATCTTAAAATGCAAATACAATTTATGCACCCCTCATATTTATTTTTATTAATCGTTATTCCAATGATTATTTTAATTTATTTTATATCTTTGAAAAGCAGGAGGAAATATGCATTAAATTTTGCGAATTTTGAAGCTATAGCCAGAATAAAGGGAATTGATCTATATTCAAAAAATATTGTTGTGATGTTTTTAAGCATTCTAATTGCTTTTTTATTAATAATGTCTGTTTCTGGATTGGCTGTTAAAAAGGATGCTAAAGCAAGCTCGTTTTCATATGTGCTTGCAGTAGATTCTTCAAGAAGCATGGAAGCTGTTGACTTTTTGCCAACTAGAATTGATGCTGCAAAAGAAACAGCAATCAAATTTGTCAATGCTTTACCTGCTGAAACAAGTTTAGGCATTATTTCTTTTTCTGGAAATTCATTGATTGAACAAAAAATGACAACAAATAAAGACTTAATAAACACAGCAATAAGCAAAACAAAAGTCAGCTCTGTTGGTGGCACAGATTTATACGAAGCTATTATTACTTCAGCAAACCTATTGGCAGAAGAGGATGCTAAATCCATTATTTTATTGAGCGATGGGCAAACAAATGTAGGCAATCTTGATGATGCGATTTTATACGCAAATAAAAATGATATTATAATTCATACAATTGGTATTGGAACTATAGAAGGCGGAATGGCCAGCTATGGCATGTCAAAATTGGATGAAGATGCGTTGAAATCTATTGCATATAATACCCATGGAAAATTTTTCAAGGCAGAAAATAAAGCAGAATTATTAAAAAGCTTTACTGAAATAATTGACCTTAAAATGAAAAGGGTAACAATAGATCTTTCGGATTATTTGAATGTTACAGCTATATTTTTGTTTATTTTTGAGTATATATTAGCAAATACAAGGTATAAAATATTTCCTTAATGCTATTCAAACTTTGGCAAGTCTTTAGGAAGCTTCTTTATGTCTTCAGAGTCTTCCAGTTTTATTTTTTTATCTTTATTTTCTGCTTCAATCATTTTATCTATAACTTCTTTGACTTTTGATTTCTTTTCTTTACCTGCTTTTTCACTTATTACCCTGATGATTATTTCCTGCAGATACAATGCAATCTTGTCCACTTCATTAGTATCAACCGGCTCTCCTGTATACAGCAATTTAAGCATTGCCTTGCAAAAACTATTTATGCTTGCATTATTTTTAAAAAATTCAATTACTTCGTTATACTCAAAATTTTTATCAAAATTAAACTCTTTGTTTAAAAAATCCCGGGCAATGGTGTCAAGCTCGTCTAGCATTTCTTTTGCAGTTTTATTACTCTGCCTTAATTTTTCTATTCTTTTTTTATAAAAGGGATCTGCTAATGTTTCTTCTATAAGCTTTTGATTAAACTTTTTTTTTATTTTTATTAATATTATTATAAATATTACAACTGTAGCAAGAACTAACAAAAATAATATTCCTGGCCTTGAAATTGTAGAAATTATCCCTCCCATAGTATTCTGTACAAAATAACCTATAAAAATGTTATTAAACAAATAGCTGGTGTGCATCCTCATGACATATGTCACCCATCTTA